>NBLS01000037.1 GCA_002084385.1 Desulfobacteraceae bacterium 4572_19 | reverse complement strand
GCTTGTCATATATAGGACAACTATTATATGCCAAGCTGTTTATGCGAATATAAGGCACTTGTGAACGCTTACAAATGTGAGATTACCGAAAAATCATATTTCTTTGGTCGTGAACGGTTACAAATTTATAAACCGTTAGGGGCTTTCATATAACCACTATGGTGGATATACACCACAGTAAAATATGAAAGTTAGGCACATACTTATTGGGCAACCGCATAGGGTTTGCCCCTACTTTCATATAAACTTGCCATGGTGAATAATACACCATGGTAAATTTTTTGGAAATATAATTTAAATGGCACAAAAAATTTATGGAAGATATGAAATAGGTAGAAAGGTATTTAAAGATTATATTCTGAAATCGTTTATTGGAAAAGGAGTATATGGATGGGTTTATCTTGTAGAAAATCGGGCAAGAAAGAGGGCTTTAAAGATTTTTAACGAAAAGATAAACTGGGAAAACAGAGATGAAAAAGGAGAAAATCGTGGTATAAAAGCTGTTAAGGATATTGCATCTTCTCACCTTGTAGATATTATAGATTATGGTGAAACTTTTCTTGGTGAAAGTTGTGTATTAATGGAATATATACGAGATAATCTGGAAAAAGAGATTGAAAGAAGAGGTAAATTCAAAGAAGAAGATGCATGTAGATATTTTCTGGAAATATTAAAAGGTTTAAGAGATCTGGAAAAATATGGTGTTATTCATAGGGATATTAAACCTGCTAACTTATTTCTTTATGGCGATACCATTAAAATTGGTGATTACAGTTTTGTAAGATGTACATCAGGGACAGGAGGTTCCATGTCCGGTGTTTTTGGTTCACCTGTTTATAGTGCACCCGAAGTTTTTGATGAATACTATTCCCATGCTGCAGATAGCTGGTCTGCGGTTGTAATTTTTTTTCAGATGTTAACCGGAAAACTTCCTTTTTCAGGGACTACTGCCTTGAGTATTATGAATGCCGTTACCAATAAGAAGCCAGATTATATCGCCGGGTTAAAGGAGACCCAAAAATATTATGGTTTTTTTGAAAAATGTTTTAAAAAAAATCCCGAAAACCGATTTCAAAATATTGATGAAATAATATGGGAATTTGAGAATATTACATCCTTTTCCTTCTATCATAAACGAGAGAAACAACAGGTGTCTGCACATGAAAAAATAAATAGATGGAAAGAGACCTCAGAAGCATCATCCTCGGTAAATAGCTTATATTTAAACAATGCATCAATCAAAGAACAAAGTCGAATTACAATTAACGATCTATTGCAAGGTACATCTGTGCATTGCCCCATAACCGGAATGAAATTTGTTTATATTTCATCAGGATCATTTATTATGGGTAGTTCGCTAAAAGAAGCTAAAAGAAAACGTGACGAAAAACAACATTGTGTAATTCTGACAAAAGGGTTTTATATGCAGGTGACTGCTGTAACACAAGCACAATGGAAAAAAATTATGGGAACAAATCCATCATATTTTACTAACAATACAGATGATTGTCCGGTAGAGTGTGTTTCGTGGGATGATGCCCAACATTTTATTCAAAAACTTAATCAAAAAAATGGTTCAAATAAATATAGCCTTCCAACAGAAGCACAGTGGGAATACGCCGCAAGAGCCGAAACACAAACACCTTTTTACTTTGGGGATTACTTGCTAACAACTCAGGCGAATTATGATGGTAATCAACCCATGCCTGATAGTCCAAAGGGTATATATCGGGGAGAGACGGTTCGGGTAACAAGTTTTTCTCCTAATAAGTGGGGTATCTTTAATATGCACGGTAATGTTTTAGAGTGGTGTCAAGACTGGAAAGGAGAATATCCATCAGGTTCTATAAAAGATCCTGTAGGTCCATCGTCTGGTTCAAACCGTGTTATTCGAGGTGGCAGTTGGGGGAATTATGCACAAAGTTGTCGTTCTGCCAATCGTGGCAGAGGATTGCCCGGTTATCGAATTAGTGGGGTTGGTTTTCGACTTGTTTTAAGCGTATGATAAGGGAGATAAAATTAAGATGAACCGATGGATAATAATCAGTCTGATCATACTGTTTTGCACCTCTTTTGTTGCATGTGGTACTGTGCAAAAAAAACACGGTTCTAATGGGTCACCAGATAAAAGAGAGCCTGAAATATTAGATATTAGGGAAGTGTTGAAAAAAGTGGTGGCAGAAGAGATTATTCCACAATTAAAACAAAAATCGTTTATAAAAAACCCGGTTTTTATAATGGCCGGTAAAGTAGATGGTGTCGTAAAATCAGTGGGAAAGATTGATGATATCTCAAAGCAAGTGCGTAAACTTATTACGTTGAATTTATTAAAGGAAACAGGATATCCTATTGTTCAGCGTCATCGTCTTTCCAATCTTGAACTGCGAGGCAGACGGCATAGATTAGACTGTGATAAGTTTCAATTACCACAATACTATTTAATTATAGACACCCAATTGCTCGGTAATCATATTTATATTGATCTTATTGGCAAAGATATAGAAGAGGGAAATACAGCAGTGCCGGGTTCTGTAATTAGTATTACACCCTTAAAAGCAGAGCCTAATATGGTGGCTATGCTGGAACATTTAAAATGGGATGAATTTCTCGAAGGAACTGTCAGACTACCGGTTAGTGCAGGAGATAAGGATGCGGTAGCCGCTTATATCGGATATAATCTGATTTGTTTATTACAAGATATTTACTATGATCATAAGGGAGCATACTTTTACATTGATACGTCAAAATTGGTTAAATTATATGATAAATCCATTGCACAGGATTATTTGGTTTATTATTTAAGCAGCTATCAACTTCCCCTTGTTGATAACCCTGCAAAAGCAACACATATAATACAAATAAGTGCCGGTCAATCAAAAAATCTGGCTACCATGTGGGCA
This sequence comes from Desulfobacteraceae bacterium 4572_19, assembly GCA_002084385.1. Next base: position 4,794 of record NBLS01000037.1, on the reverse strand, counting down.
AATATCAGGGAAAATCAATCGGGTAAAAAATTTACGCTTGGTGCGGAAAAAGTTTATTATTTAGTTAATGATAAACAGAAAAAAAATAAAAATAAATTACAGCCTGTCCCACCTGTTAAATCTGGTGTTAAATCTGATATTATGCCTGATGCTAAATCTGATGTCAGATCTGATATTAAATCTGATGTTAAAATTGTTAATACTACATCAGGTACCTTGCCAGTAAAAAATTCTATTGTTGTGGATGAGAATAAGATAAAAACAAAGTATAAATTAGATGGCGTTTTAAAAAAAAGAAGCTCTCTGAAAGTGATAGATAAAAGTAACTTAAAAAATGTTTCTTTGCCCAAAAATAAGATGCCCGTAAAAAATATACCAAAAAAAATTATTCCAGTGAAAGTTACACCGAAGAAACCTGACTCTAAAATAATTAAATCCGATAAAATTATTATTTATGATAAAGTGGTTATTATTTCTGATGACATTAATAATAGTAGCAAAGCAATACAGTCCAGCCTTTCTCAAACAATGTTGAAAGCAGGCTATAGCCCTATTATTTTGCAATCTGGCAGTAATTATAATACCATTCAAAAAGAAATCGGAACAGGCAATACATACGAAATATTTAAGGTTATGCAGAAATTAAAATGCAAACTTTTATTTTATATTAATTCTTCAGTTGAGGTATTGAGCAAAGATGATTATATTACTCAATTTTATGGCAAAGGCAGGGCTCGTCTTTTTCAGATATTGAAAAATCAAAAGATGCAAATGGTAATTGATGTTACAAAGGCAAGTAAAAAAATATTTGCAAGTTCCGGTGGGATTAATCCGCAAAACGAAGTGCTAATGATGGCAGAGTATGATGTATCCTCACCCAATAGTTTCCAGAAGAAGGTGATAGAACCACTTATGCAGGCAATTATGTTTAACTTTAAACGTTTGGTAATTAGAAAAGATGGATAATAGTCAAGATAATAATTTGGTTAATTGCCAAATTTCCAATCAATGGAAATTTTTTGATAAAATATTCTGTATTTCAGTAGATGACCGTACAGATAGACAACAACAGGCAAAAGCTCAATTTAAAAGTGTTGGACTTTTAGATTTTGTAGAATTTATATTGGTAAAAAGACACCCTGAAAATTGTGAACAGGGAATATATGAATCCCATCTTTTTTGCATAAAAAAAGCATTGGATGCCGGTGCAAATACCACTCTTATCTTCGAGGATGATATTATTTTTAATAGGTTTACACCTGAAACTTTGGAAGTATGCATAAACTTTCTTTTATCCGATACAAATTGGAAACTTTTTTTTATGGGCTGTCTTGTTAGAAAAAGTAATGTACTTACAAATAAGAAAAATCATACTCCATCAATTCTTGAAATAGAGTACAGAAGCCTTACACATGCATACGTTCTTAATAAAAAAACCAGCGAGAAAATATTAGAAAAAAAATGGGACGGTACAGCTTATGACGAGATGCTTAATACCATTAACGGTGGTGTATATGCAGTTTATCCTTCTTTTGCTTTCCAAAGTAATTCTCCAACAGATAATAAAAACTGGTTAAAATTAGATAAATTCAGAAGGTACTTTGGAGGCTTGGAACGTATTCAAAAAATAAACGAATTGTACTGTCGGCACAAAATCTGTGTGATTTCAGTGCATGTTTTTATTATATTAATTATTTTATTTCTCTTTTTTTGGACAATGGGGTAAATTTGATCCGTATGAAATCTTCAGGAATTAATTTTAAACTGCTTTTATTATCAGTTGTTATTGTAACACTTTTATTTATTATAGGTTTTCAACGCCTTGAACTTGATTTTGACGTTGTGGCTTCCCTGCCCCAAAGTGACCCTGTACTAAAAGATGCCTCGTATATTTTTAAAAATCATCCTATGCATGATCAAATTTTAATTGATCTGAAAATAGCTGGAAATGACAAGGATGTTTTGGTTCAAGCTGGGAATATGGTTGAAAAAAAGCTTAAAGAAAGCGAGTTTTTTTCTGATGTGGGAATTGAAAAAAATGGAGCGTTAATACCGGAACTTATTTCTCATATTGCAGATAATCTTCCATACCTTTTTTCAAAAAATGAACTTGACAAAAAAATATCTCCGATGCTTCAACATAGTGTAATTGAAAAAAAAATAAAAGATATTCATGCTTCTCTTACAGATATGCAAGGAATCGGACAGTCTCAATTTATTTCTATTGATCCCCTTGGTATAAAAAATCTTGTGCTTGCAAGAATGGCAGCATTATCGCCGGTACAAGGTGCGGTTATATATAAAAACAAACTTTTATCATCTGATAAAAAACACTTACTTGTAACTGCAAAGCCTAAAATATCAAGCACTGATACTTTTTTTGCACGTTCTATTACCCAATTGATTTCTAATATTCAAAATAATCTTAATGTAAAATTTAAAGGGTTGGAAAAAATTACTTTAACCCCGATGGGAGCGTACAGGTCAGCCCTTGATAATGAATTAATTGTAAGGAAAGATGTAAAAAAAGCAGTTATTTTTGCAACATTGGGAATAGCCCTTTTACTTTTACTGGCATTTCCCAGACCATGGATAGGTCTGCTTTCACTTCTGCCGGCAATAATTGGAACCATGATGGCATTTTTTGTATATTCACTACTGTATAAATCCATATCTATAATGGTTTTGGGATTTGGGGGAGCTATAATTTCAATTACTGTAGATCATGGCATTGCTTATCTTCTATTTCTCGACAGACCTGAAGAGACGTTGGGAAAAGACGTTTCAAGGGAAATTCGGGCAGTGGGGCTAATTGCTGTATTAACTACTATGGGGGCTTTTTTATCGCTTTGTGTAAGTGGGTTTCCCGTACTTTCACAATTAGGACAATTTACAGCTCTTGGGATACTGTTTTCATTTATTTTTATCCATTCTGTTTTTCCAAAAATTTTTCCATCCATGCCACCTGCCCCTGTTAAAAGAAGTCTTCCTATTCAAAAATTGGTAAATAAACTCGCATCTTTTGGAAATAAAGGAGCTATAATAGCACTTTTATTCGCGTGTTTTATGGTTTTCTTTGCAAAGCCCGTTTTTCATATAAATTTAAGCTCCATGAATACAGTAAGTTTAAAATGATAAATAAGGATATAAGTTCAGGCGTGTTATCAGATGGCTTTTTACCGGCAATGTTATTTCCCGGTATAAAAATGGAGCAAGCAAATTTTAATGCCTGGAAAAATTTTTGGTTACAGGAAAAAAAATCTGATTTTAAATCAAGTCTTATAAAAATTGGAGAAAAAACAGGTTTTACAGCGGATGCCTTTAATCCATTAAAAATCTGATTTTAAATCAAGTCTTATAAAAATTGGAGAAAAAACAGGTTTTACAGCGGATGCCTTTAATCCATTTTTAGATTCTATTTCTACTTTATCATTTAAAAAGAAAGTGGAGCCTATTTCTATTTCCCTTAAATATTTTAATCTTATGGGGATATCCGAAAATAAAGATAATTCAACATGGGTGCAGTTTTCTTCTTTTAGAACCGGTGAAAAATATAATAGCGAAGCCTTTTTTAAAAAATATAGTTCAGTGGCAAAAATATTTGACCCCGCATTTTTTTCCCAAAGACTTGGAAATCTTCTTTTTTCTACATTTATGAAAATGCTACTTATTATCAGCATTAGCGTAATCTTGCTTCTTTTGTTGTTTTTTATGGATATTGAACTGACAATTATCGCTATCTTACCTGTTATTTTTGCATTAATAGCAACTTTAGGAACCCTTAAATTAATAAATCATCCATTGGATATTCCAGCTTTAATGCTCTCTATAATTGTGGTGGGTATGGGAATAGATTATTCTCTTTTTTTTGTACGTTCCTATCAAAGATATGGAATAATTGATAATGGGAAAAGTAAAGTAGGTAATCAACAATTTTCTACCCTTGTTAAAGTGGCAGTATTTATGGCATCAATATCCACTATGATAGGATTTGGAATATTATGTGTTGCAGAGCATGCTCTTTTAAAAAGTGCGGGCATTACATCTCTTTTAGGAATAGGCTACTCTCTTATTGGAACGTTTTTAATTCTTCCTCCACTTTTAGATTATCGTATGCAGTGTAAAAAACGTAAAGTAAAGCAAAACCAAAATATTACAGAACGAGTGCTTAATAGATACAGATTTATGGAAGCATATCCAAGATTATTTGCAAAATGTAAGATGATGTTCGATCCTATGTTTAAAGAGTTTGAGGAGATATTAAAACTTCCTGAAAATACAAATATTATTATTGATCTTGGAAGCGGATATGGTGTGCCGGCTTGCTGGCTATTAGAACGATACCCATCGGCAAAAATATATGGTTTAGATCCTGATAGGGAAAGGGTTAGAGTAGCTAATAAGGCTGTGGGGCAAAGAGGTGTTATTAAAGAGGGAAAAGCACCATTTATCCCTGAAGTTCCGGTTTTAGCTAATGTTGCAGTTTCTTTTGATATGATGCATTACCTTGATGATGATGAGATTTATTTAACACTTAAAGGGCTGTATAAAAAACTTGATAAAGATGGAATATTAATTATTAGGATAACCGTTTTATCTGACAGTAAAAAATCATGGACATGGCGAGTGGAAAATTTTAAATTAAAATTTCATAAGATAAGGTAAATTAAAATTTCATAAGATAAGGAGTTTTTACAGACCTGTTAACACAATAGAATCTTTTATAAACTCGGCTGGTTTTGAAATTTCAGAAATTGTTTCGTCGGGATCAAACGATGAACTTGTTTGGTTTAT
>NBLS01000036.1 GCA_002084385.1 Desulfobacteraceae bacterium 4572_19 | reverse complement strand
GGAGTATTGATCCACATGAATATATAAATCCATGCTAGTCATCTTTTTTTTCAGTATATTTGTAAAAGTTTCCAAAGGAAGAGATGTAGGTAATGATACAATAAAAAAACCAACAAATTTCAATTGAAGAACCATCTGGCTTACATTTTCAATATTGCAATTTTGCTCTGCAAGATTTTCCGAAACTGCTGCAAGAATACCGGGTCTATCTTGTCCTAAAACAGTGATAATCACTTTTTTCATTAATTTTTACTCCTATTTTAATAAAGGTCTGGAATTATTTCCGTTATTTGATATCCCTTGTGAAATAACCATTTCTTTACCAAGTTTTATGCCTGCCTTCATCACGTTTTCATCATGGTTTGTATTTTTACCTCTAAAACTTCTTATATTAGGATGTCTATATTTATAATAATCTGCAAGTTGAACATCTTCAACTTTAATGATTGAGTATGCATCGTTTGAAGCGTTTGTAGAATACTCTGATTGTTGGCTTTTAAGTTTCGTGCTGAAACCGTTAATAATACCTATTGCAAAATCTACTTTCCTATGCAAGGTAAGTTTTTTATTTTTATTATATTCACCCCACTTTATGTTGGTATAATTGCGCACAAAATCGTGGACATAACTGGCAATAGATACATTTTTCGGGGTACCACTAATTTCTAACACCCGCCCCATTTTATTTTTATCAAGAACATAAGCTGATGTCCATATACCTTTAACAAAGTAAAAATCTAAAAGTAGGTGAGATAGTGCATAATGGTCTTTGGTTTTCCGTAAAGATGGTTTTCCGATAAATATACTTACATAATTTCTTTTAGCATTATTTTTAATAAGATCAATATTATATTTTGCAATAAGCTGATGTGCCTTTGCCATGGCAGCTTCTGCTTCATGAATATTTTTGCTTTCCGATAGAGCCATAAGTTTTTTTATTTTTAAAACTATTTTATCCTCTTCGGATGCTGAATCGTCCATTATTCGGTCATGAAGTGTTTTATATTTTCCTGAAGCTTTGGAATCGGCACGAAGAATAAAACATGCTCTTTTAAATGAACGCCCATGTGGAGCTTCATTCCATGCTTGAAAAATTTCATCAGCAAACTGATGTGCAATTTCGTGTCGCAAAACATCACATACAGCATCCCATGGATGGTTTAATACAAGGTTACGGCTTAAGCAGATTTCACGTTTGTTTAAACTCCACTGTCCAAGATAATTTTTCATATCTTTTATGCTAAAAAAAGGTTTATTAAAGTTACATTTATACTTATATTCTAATGACCATACGACCTTGTCCCATTCGCATGAAAGGCCATGTAGTATTCGGTTTTCTAAATCCTCTTGTATCTTTACGGGTTTCACTTTACTCAAGAACCTTTCTCCTTATAACTTTTTTCATCTTATATTTAAATTTTACAGTAATTTTTTTACGATTTTTTTATTACACCTTTGCTAAAAAAATATTTGACAATGATAATATTTTTATTTATAGTGAAGTTAATTAATAATTTCAAGTAGTAATTTCAAATAGCTGTTTTCATTCGAACGATGACTCGTTAATTTTATTTTAAAAAAACCGTGCTTTTCAGTAACCTCTGCCATGTAAATTGGCATATACATAAACGGGAGGAAAAATGGCTGCAAAAAAGATTAACTTATCACTTAAACACCATGTTGAAGCTGTAAAATCCGGAAAGCGTTGTTTTGAAAACGCTTATCAAGGCATTTCCCGAATGATTTTGGATAGTGACATTGATACTATAACTGTCAAGGGAAAAACAATTTATAATTTCAGTGTTTTTGGAGGCAATAAAAAACATGTAATAGGTATGTACGATGAGATAAACAGTTTTGTTTCATTTGTAAAAGATGCGGCAGAAGGTGGCTCTTCTAAGGAGATGGCTTTCGTATTGGTGGGCGAGCCCGGCAATGGAAAAACATTTTTTGTTGAATATCTTTGTTCAAAATATCGTAATTTTCTCTCGGAGGATTTAAATCGTAAATATACATTCAGGTTTATAAATTTGGAAAAACTTGGAAATTACGGTAAAATTAAAAAAATTGAATCCCAAACATATGAAGATCCAATGGTACTTGCTATGAATTTTCAGGAAAACAGTGATAAAAATATGGAATTTCTTGGAAAATGGGCAGGTTTCTCAGATGGCGAAGTTGATAATATATTTGATAATTACCGTCCGCTTGGTGCATGTAGTGCCTATATTTGGAATGATATTAGAAATTATACCGATGATAATTTAAATGAAATGTTGAAGTTTATTGAAATTGTTCCGGTGCCTTTAATTGAAAGTATGGGTACGATTACCGGTAAATATCCTGCAAAAGATAAGATAACATCTTCGGCGGTGGACCTTCTTGGTGAAGAGTCCATACAGCGTCTTTTGCATATTTCAGATACTAATAATCCATATAGATTTGATTTAAGAAGGGGAGCTCTTGCCCGTGTTGCAGGAGGTGGAATTCATTTTTCTGATGAGATGTTTAAAAATAAGAAAGATCTTGTTCAGGTTTATCTTGGGGTTATACAAAATAGAACCATTGAAATAGATGGCTATAAATGGCCTATTGATGCAATGGTAATTGCAACCAGTAATAATTCGGAATTTAACAGATTTCTTGCTGAAAAAGAAGAAGCTCCCATAGTAGATAGATGCAGGCTTTGTTATGTTTCCCATAATACTGATTACAGGCTTCAAGAACAGTTAACATCCTATGCAATGGGCAGTGATAAAAAAATCACCATTACAAGAGAGGTACTACATTGTGATCCAAACTTAAATTATGCAGCTTCAGTAGCAGTGGTTTTAACACGCCTTCCAAGATCTGAAAAATTAACTCCCATAGAAACAATGAAACTTGCATCTGGTGAAGTGGCTGGTGAAAAAAGTCTTAAAACACTGGCAGAGGTAATTGATACCCTTAATCAGGAACCGGATATTACAAAACGATTTGGCCAGAAAGGATTAGGGCAGCGAAATCTTGGAAGATCAGTTCAACTGCTTCTTGAATTTTCCGAAACAAATGAAGGCAGATGTATGTTTGCTTTCGATATTTTTGGAGCATTGGAACGTGTGATTTTGGATTATGTTTCCGATGCAAACGATAGAACAAAATATCTTGAAGATTTAAAAACTGCCAAAGGACTCTATCGTGAACGTATTATGACAGAAATGTTTAATGCTTATATGGACGAGCCCCAGGCCATAAGAAAAGATGTGATGAATTATGTTAATATGATAATTGGTGTTGATGCTGAAAACCTTGGACCTGATAAAATGTGGAAATATAAAGATCCGCAAACAGGAGAATTAAAAGCTCTGAAAATTGATGAACGATTTGTAAATAGTGTTGAGGAACGACTTGGTTTAAAAACCAAAGAGCAATCTTTAACTTTTCGTACTTCAGTAAGAAAAATTTATGGTCAAAAAATATCAGTGGATGCAAATTATGATTTTATGGATAATTTAGAGCTTGTAAAAGCAGTAACTGATGTCAGACTTAAATCTGATATTTCAGGTGCCGGAAGTCTTATAGGGGCACTTGCTAATAGAACAAACGATGAGAATCAAAAACTGCATGATCGAATGATAGATACTATGCTTAATAAGCTTGATTACTGTGCAACGTGTGCTCAGAAAACCATAGAATATTTTTGTACCCAGGAGGATGATATGCTTATTGGGCAACCACAAGGGTTTGCCCCTACTTTCACAAAATTAATATGGTGGATTGCCAACCACAACAAAAAATGAAAGTTCTTTATGGTACGGTATTTTATGGAGACGTTCATATAAAAAGACTGATATTATTGAAAATTATATTATTTGCTCGTGAATGGTTACAAAAAAAGGCAGGTAAATATGGAATCAAAGCTCCATGAACTATTTAAAAAATTAAGAGCTGAAGGTTTGACTTCCAATCAGGCTGAAAAAATAATGCGACAGGAATTAGCATCTAATGGTGAACACTGTTTGCCTGATGCCAATGTTCCTGTTAGAAATTATTTTTCCGAAGATAAGAACACTATTTACGGATATGGTGATTTATTACAAATACAGGATTTTTCTGCCATTCGCAGTACCGGTACGTTGCTACTTCAGTCTCTTGATGATCTTCTTGATCGGGATAAACAACGGGAAAAAGATGGGTTTCCTCGAAAAATCAGAATGGGAAGACTTGTTAAACCGGGTAAAGACGGCAAGGATAAAGTAGTGGTGGTACCCTCTACGGTGGAAGAAAAACTTGTGCATGATTCACGTCCAAAACCTGCGGATGATTCAGACTCTTCTGATTCATCAGATGATTCATCCGGTGGAACCGGTGAAGGAGAAGAGGGCGAAGTTATTGGTGAACAACCAATTCATGAACCTGATGGTTCAGGTGAAGGACCGGGGGAGGGTGATAGTGGAAATCATGATATTGAATCTAATGCTTACGATCTTGGGAAAATATTATCTGAGCAGTTTGAACTCCCAAATTTAAAAGATAAGGGAAAAAAACGTTCACTTACCCGATACACTTATGATCTTACCGATAGAAATCGTGGTTTTGGTCAGTTCCTTGATAAAAAAGCTACCCTTAAAAAAATTGTCGAAACAAATATTAATCTCGGAAATTTGCCGGATGTAAGTGATATTCAAACCGAAAATTTTATTATCTCCCCCAAAGATCTTGTTTATCGTATTTTATCCCGTGAAAAAGAGTATGAATCCCAGGCCATGATTTTTTTTCTCAGGGACTATTCGGGCTCCATGTCTGGCAAACCAACACAGCTTGTTGTTGCACAGCATGTATTAATTTATAGCTGGCTTTTATTCCAATACGATAAACAGGTTGAGTCAAGATTTATTCTTCATGATACCGAAGCTAAGGAAGTTGATGATTTTTACACTTATTATAATTCAAAAGTTGCAGGTGGTACCAGAGTTGCTTCAGCATTTAAACTTGTAAATCAAATTGTTGAAGAAGAAAGCCTTGCCACAGATTATAATATCTATGTTTTTCATGGAACCGATGGTGATGATTGGGATAGGGATGGTAATGATACAATAGTTCAAATAAAAAAGATGATGTCTTATGTTAATAGAATAGGAATAACTGTGGCGAGACACTCCTATGCCGGAAATCGTAAAAGTGAAGTAGAGGAGTATATGGATAAATCAAAACTTCTTACCAGTAAATCGGATTTAATCAGACTTGATTTTATGGAAGAAAATGCTGATGATGCCCGATTGATAGAGGGCATAAAAAAACTTATTTCCCAATGATTTATTTTGGAGAGTTTTATATAACTTGCCATGGCGAATAGTGTACATAACGAAAAATTGAAGTCTTTATAACACAGCTTTTTCAGGGACTTTTATATAAAACGTGATAAAGGTGGTTTATGGAACTTATTGATCTGCATACCAAAAGAATTATGGAGGGATGTAAGGAGAGAGCTCGTGAAGCTGGTCTCTCTTTTTCCAGTGAAAGTTTGGAATATATTGTTACAAACCGTGACCTTATTGAACTCTCTCCAAAGGTTATGATACCAACTCTTTACGACTATTGGGTTCATGATGTCAGGGTACTTTCCGGTAAGGGCAGTTATGAACTTTACCCTTCTAATCCTTATGAAACAGTAATAAATACCCACCCACCCATATCTTTTTATAATGATAATAATCCTGATTGGCTTAATGTGATGATATTTTATCATGTTCTGGGGCATATAGATTTTTTCCAGAATAATGTATATTATGGGCATACATGGGACGATGATTTTAATGGACAGGCTCTTTCCGACAAAAGATTAATAGCAGGATTAAGAGCAAAAAAGGGCAGGTGGGTTGATTATGTTATTGAATTTACACGAGGAATTGATAATCTTGCAGGATATTATGATGAACTCAATAATTATAAATCAGGGGTTTTAACTACACCTGTTACGAAAATAGATTATTATTTTGATGTTTTTCTGCAAACTGAACATAAAATAAAAATCAGCGAATTTATATCAGAGGTGGAAAGATATAATAAGTGCGAACGTGAAAACAGTGAAATGTTTGAAGATGCTTTTATGAAGGATGTACGGAAAAAATATCCGGAATTTGAAAATCTTTATAAAAAAATGCTCGATAAAGATCTTCCCAAAAAGATGGATTTGATTCAGTATATTATGGAAAATTCTTCTTTTTTATCCCATGAAGAAAATAAGTGGATGAAATCTGTTATGGAGGTTGTTCGGAAAACTTCTATTTACTTTCAACCCCAGATAAGAACAAAAATAATGAACGAGGGGTGGGCAAGTTATTGGCACGAATATCTTTTTCTTAAAGACGATCGTATTTGTGGGCATGAGATTGATTTTGCAAGAGTTAACGCAAGTGTAACTTCCATGCCAAGGGTTGGTCTTAATCCCTATGCTCTTGGTATGCGGCTTTTTCAATATATTGAAGAGATGGAGGAGAAAGGAAAATATTCCCGGAAGTTCCAGAAAATTTTCGATTCCAACAAGCGTGAAAAATATAATCAATCAACAAATAATGGCCGAAAATTTATCTTTGAAGTCAGAAAAAATCTGTGCGATTCAATATTCATTAATAGGTTTATTGATCAGGACTTTGTAACAAATAATAAACTTTTTGTAACCGGAAAAAGAGTAAATCAGCAAAAAGGAGTGATGGAGTATTATGTTAAAAGCAGAAAAGCAAAGGATTATAAAGAGATGGTATTAGAGACTCTTTATCATCCTCCTGTAATTGAAGTTCAAGAAGATAAATCAAATGATACTATTTTATATCTTAATCATTTTTTTGAGGGTAAACCCCTTGTTGAAGAGTATATTACAAATACAATGCTCGGCATTGAATATTTATGGGGTGGTCCTGTTAAATTGGAAACAAGTGAAGTCGCTCCTCGGGTTTCTGCTGTTCCACGGTCATCAATTCCCGGACTTCCCATACCGCTACCGATAAAAGTAGCTGATTCCGGAAAACAGGAAATAAAATGGCGTAGGGTTTTATATACAATGAAAAATCGTTCCATCTCAAAAATGGTATTGAGGTAAATATATGGAAAAAAATATTAATAAAGCCATGGAGTATCTTAATCATTCGATAAGTGATAAGGATCATTATGAGCCCATATCTTTTGAGCAATATCTCGAAAAAGTTACAAATAATCCTTCTAAAGTAATTCGTAATATTTTTCAGATATATTATGATATGATAAAAAAATATGTAGGAGAAGGAGTAGATGAATACCCTGATGATCCTGAAACAATTCATTTTGTAGATTATGATTGTGACACACTTCTTGCAAAAGATACAGCACACCCTTTTTTTGCTGACAGGTTATTTGCAAACAGACTTGTAAATCAGGTAAAGGCAATGAGACGGGGAACCCAGCAGAATAAAATTTATATATTTGAAGGTCCCCATGGGTGTGGTAAAAGTACATTTTTAAATAACCTTCTTCAAAAATTTGAAGAGTACGCAAATACTGAAGATGGTATGCAGTATGAGGCTGTCTGGAGACTTGATCTAAAAGTTTTTGGGGAGATACGTGCAGAAAATGATACCCAACTTGTTAAAAAGCTTATAACCATGTTAAGTAAAGGTGATTCCAAACAAAGTTCCATTGGGGAAGAGTCATTCTCAGCAAAAAAATGGGGTGAATTTATTGAAGTTTCCTGTGTTTCCCATGATAACCCGCTTCTTATGGTTCCAAAGGAGTATCGAAGATCTTTTCTTGATGAACTTATTGTAAATGATGAATTTAAATGGAAATTATTTACTGAAAAAGAGTATGAGTGGGTTTTTAATCAAAATGCCTGCACAATATGCACATCTCTTTTTAAAGCACTATTTACAAGGTTAAGAGATGTTTCAAAAGTTTTTAAAATGATTTATGTCAGACCGTATGTGTTCAATAGAAGGATCGGAGAAGGTATTTCCGTGTTTAATCCTGGTGATCATCCGATAAAAAACAGTGTTCTTACAAATTCCATAATTCAGAAAAGAATTGATTCAATTTTCAAAGATAGTAATCAGGTTAGATACATCTACTCCATGTATGCAAAAACAAATAACGGTATCTATTCTCTTATGGATATTAAATCGCATAATACAGAAAGGCTGGCAGAACTTCATAATATCATAAGTGAAGGTGTGCATAAGGTTGATGAAATTGAAGAAGATGTATCTTCACTGTTTTTTGCATTAATGAACCCTGAAGACAAAATTAATATTAAAAATATTTCATCTTTTTCAGACCGAATTGAATATATTAATATACCTTACGTTTTGGATTTAAAAACAGAGGTCGAAATATACCGAAATATTTTTGGTAAACATATAACAGATGCCTTTCTTCCAAGGGTGTTACATAATTTTGCAAGGGTTATTATTTCCACCAGATTAAAATTAAAATCAGATGCAATGACAGAATGGATAAAACAATCTGAAAAATACAGTTTATATTGCGATAAAAATCTTTTACTTTTAAAAATGGAAATATATACTGGAGTTATTCCCGAGTGGTTAATGGAGGAAGATAGAAAACAACTTAATGCTGTGCGAAGAAGAAATATTATAAGGGAATCTGAAACAGAGGGTAAACTTGGGTTTTCCGGTCGTGATTCAATAAAAATATTTAACGATTTTTATTCAGCCTATCACTCCAAAGATAACCTTATTAATATGTCGATGTTGCATAGTTTTTTTACTAAACTTCATAGAACAATAAGTGGAACCATTCCAAGTGGTTTTTTAAAATCACTTGTGGGAATGTATGATTATTCCATACTCCAGGAAGTTAAAGAATCGCTGTATTACTATAATGAAGAACAAATTGATCATGATATAAAAAATTATTTATTTGCCTTAAATTTCGAGATAGGTTCTGAAGAAAAATGTGTTTATACTGAAGAAAAACTTGAAATAACAGAAGAGTTTTTAACGCTAATTGAAGATCGGCTGATAGAGCCAAATACTACTCGCGTTAAACGTCTTTATTTTCGTACTGCCACCCAATCTGAATATACTTCCAGCACACTATCAAGGGAAATATTGGTAGAAGGAAAGAGTATTGAAGAGACAAAGCTTTATAAAGAAATTTATGAAAGATATGTGCATAATTTAAAAGCCAAAGTTCTTGATCCATTTTTAGATAATGAAAATTTCAGACGTGCAATTAAAGATTATGACAGTAAAAATTTTAAATCCTATGGTAAAAGAATAAGATCGGATGTTACATTTTTAATTAATAACCTGATAGAAAGATGTGGATACACCAAAATGGGTGCACGTCAGGTTTGTATTTACGCTATTGATAATAATTTAGTTAGTAAGTTTGGGTAATTGATAAATTTGCCATGATAAAATTGTGTAAGCGTTCACAATACCTCATCTTCGCATAAACAGCTTGTCATATATAGGACACCTATTATATATTTTTTTCTTTACAACGTTAATCGATAATAGTACAGATAACGTAGTCAAAATGGTAGCTTACGTGAAAAAGTGAGATGCCATGCCACTGACTTAAATGGTTTCTTGTACTTTAAAGTTTCTTTTTTCTTCAGGAAAGTGGTTTTTATTAACTATCTCGGTCAAGGAGGTAGGTAAGGTGGCTGTCCATGTGATGTTGCGGTGGGTCCGCATTGTGTGGTTTTTGCTTTTACCTTTGATTTTTTCCAAAATTGTGGTCGGGACTTCTTTAACAAAGGATTATTATGATGAAATTGCGTACACTCTCCCTCACCCTGTTTTTGGCCCTTTGGTGTCTCCCATTCTCCACCATTGCCGGAACATTACAAATCGTCAACGACTCTGCGGTTCCCGACAAAGATGTATATGTATTGCTGTCCGGTAATGCACTAAACCCGTCGGCGAG
>NBLS01000035.1 GCA_002084385.1 Desulfobacteraceae bacterium 4572_19 | reverse complement strand
TTCAGGCAGCACCCTCTTTTAGGTCAAATATAGAGGATATAAAAAGATTAGAGGTAAAAAATAATAAATGTGAGATGGTTCCTTTGGGAACACTTGTTTCTATTCATGAAGTGTTTGGGCCACAAATTATTACCCGTTATAATATGTACCCTGCAGCTACTGTTAATGGTTCTTCAGCACCTGGCTACAGTTCAGGAGACGCACTAATAACAATGGAACAGATAGCTAATGCAAATTTGCCTTCAACTATGGGCTTTGACTGGACAGGTATGTCATTTCAAGAAAAAGCTGCTGGAAGTGCTGTTATAATATTTGTTCTTGCAGGTATCTTTGTTTATCTTGTACTTTGTGCCCAGTACGAAAGCTGGACGATTTCAGCAGGTGTTATTTTGGTAATTCCCCTTGCGTTATTGGGAACGGTAGCAGCTGTTTTTGCACGTTCAATGGACAATAATATCTATACACAAATCGGTATTGTGTTATTAATTGCCCTTGCATGTAAAAATGCAATTTTAATTATAGAGTTTGCTGTGGATGCCAGAAAAGATGGAAAAGGTATTTTAGATGCTGCCATTGAAGCTGCTCGCACCCGTTTTCGTCCTGTTTTAATGACATCATTTGCTTTTATTCTCGGTGTATTTCCATTGGCAATAGCGTCCGGTTCCGGAGCTGCCGGCCGTCAGGCTTTGGGTACTGCGGTATGTGGCGGTATGCTTGCAGCCACAGTTCTCGGTGTTTTATTTATACCTGTTTTTTATGTACTTATTGAAAGTTTTAATGAGTGGGTGAAGCCAAAAAACAGAAAGGAAAATGGATGAGAAACTTAGAAGTATTATCTTTAAATCCGATGGTAAAAATTTATCAAGAGTTATTTGAAAATAAGCTACGTTTCAATTTTCAAATTAACACATCTTATTCAGAAATCATAACAGAGATGTTAGATGCAGGCGAAACAATAAAAATTTCAGAAGAGGTGTATTGGGAAAGATATTATGAAGATACTAGCTATGAATGGAATAACGGTATTTTAGAGGAGAAACCTGTGTCTGATTATCAAGGAATAGTGACCGCTGATTGGTTCAATCAATTACTTCGAGATTACAATAAGGCATATCCAACATGTAAAGTTATCTCCTTAGAAATGGGTTTTACTTTAAATTTACCTGATAAAAAAACAATTAGAAAGCCAGATATTGGAATAATTTTAAATAGTAATTTGGTTGAATTAGAGTTATTTGACATTAGCTATTCAGGTGTTGTTGACTTTTGTATTGAAATATTATCCGATAGCAATATTGCTAACGTTAAACGAGATACTGTCACAAAAAAAGAGGAATATTGTCTTGCAGGAGTAAAAGAATATTTAATTATTGATGGTAAAGGTGAAAGAACAGCTTTTTATCGTCTTTCAAACTCAGGCAATTATGAACCAGTAAAACCTGTTAATAATGTTTTTAAATCAGAAGTACTTCCTCATTTTCAATTTCGAGAATCAGATCTTTATAGCCGTCCCTCACAAGAAGAGATGTCAGAAGATGAAGTTTATAAGGATTTTGTTTTTCTTTCTTATCAGTCTGAAAAGCAAAGAGCAGATGTTGCAGAGCAAAGAGCAGATGTTGCAGATCAGAGAGCAGATGCTGAAAAGCAAAAAGCGGATATTGAAAAACAAAAAACGAAAGAAGCCGAAGCGAAAATAAAAAAGTTGGCTGCAAAACTCAAAAGTTTAGGAATAAATGTCTAAAAATTGATAATTACAGTACTCTCCCGCTATTACTTTGATTATGAATCAGTCACATATTTGTAAGTTAGGAGTTCCCTAAACTCCCAGACATTGTCAGTTATTCCAGTTGCCACTCACGGTGTTTTCGGACACCATCTTTTTTGAAATAGAACATCAGAGTCTGATATTTTTTCACGGAGACTCATATGAGGAGGTACGAAATTATAAAAACCTTGAAAAAAATGGTCTATTTTATTAACAACAAGGCGTTTAAGGTTAAGCTGATATTGCCAAAGGTTCTATGTCTGAGAGAGCAACATTTTGTTTAGCTTGCCATAAATCATAACTATCTTGCATAAGAAGCCAGCTTTCTGGGCTGCGACCAAAGCATTTGGATAAACGCAGAGCCATATCAGTGTCAATTGAACTTTGTCCTTTGATAAGTTTAGAAAAAGCCGAAGGTGAAACTCTAAGTTGTAAGGCAATACCTCTTGGAGTTACTCCTAACTGTTCCAAGTATATATCTTTAATGAATTCTCCTGGATGGGGGGGGTTATACATAATCATTAGTGATAATCCTCATAGTCTACAATATAGGCGTTACCGTTATGAAACGCCCCTAATTTACGTATTCCGTTGGATATTTTTTTAATATAAAATTTTACAGAAAAAAATATTTTGCTCTTTATTAATTGTCCTCCTTCTGTTGCTTATTCCCCGATTACTCAGGAACTCCAGTCGCCCGGCGTGGCGACTTGCGTTCCTGAGTAATCAAAGAGCTATATGTTATTATTTATTTTACTTCTTCCATACGATAACTACTCAACTTTAATTCTAAAATAATACTATGGTGAACAAGTCTATCAATGTCAACCGCTCTACTTTGTTGTACATAACCAATAGCATTAATGATAACCGCATAAAATCAAGATAACTTTTTAAATTTTTTAGTCAGTTCAATTTCTTTTTTAGCTATTAAGGCTTATACCATCTACAAACTAATAAAAAAGTTAGGTGATTTCGTAGGTGCTAACGGAAAATATACTCCGATTGTAAAAAGCACAATTCTTTCCCTTGATATTGAGTTTCTCAAAAATATAGAGATTGTGGATACTCCCGGAATGAATGATCCGATAGTTTCGCGTGCAAGACAAACCGAAGAATTTATGGGACAATGTGATGTTATTTTTCTGCTTTCCTACTGTTCTCAATTTCTTGATGTTACTGATATGCGTTTGCTTGCCCAAAGTATTCCGTCAAAAGGGATTAGAAATATCGTTCTTGTTGGTTCTCTTTTTGATTCAGTTTTATGTGATGAATTTGAAAAATATGATTCCATAGGAGAGGCGATAGGTTCTCTTACCGAGAAGAAAAAAAATGAAGCAAAAACAAATTTTATGAACGTGAAAAATCAGATAAAAAAACAATCATTGTTGGAAGCTCTTGATTCCGCCTTTCCTCCAGTATTTATTTCCAGCATGTGCTATAATATTTCGCAACATTTCAATAATATGAATAGTGAAGAAAGAAACACTTTTGAAAACCTTAATGCAATGTATGACGATTTTGAATTTGATGCAAATACTCTTAATTCTTTGGCGAATTTTGAGGAGATAGAATCTAAGTATGAAGCTATTAAAAATGATAAAGACAAAATTCTCTCCAAAAGATTTTCAAATATTTTGGTTGGGTTTACGGAAGGATTTTCTTATGAGATATCGCTTATCAAAAGAAATCTGATTCTAAAAAGAGATAAACTTAAAGAAGATGATATTGATTCTCTTACCAAAAAACAAAAAATTATCGTAAACAAAATGCAGGATGGAAGAAAAAAAATTGAAGCTGTTTTTGAAAAGCATATAATTGCAGCAGAAAAAAACTTTGCGAATCTTCTTATTGAAATTGAAAAATCGGCAGAATCAACAAAAAGGCTAAAAAATACGTCCAGAAATGAAACCCGCTATTATAAAGTTAGTGCTTCAAGATGGTTTAATCCGTTTTCTTGGGGATCTACCAAAACAGAAACAGAAATTATTACTTATACTTATGCCAATGTCCATGAAGCAGTTGAGCATATTGAAGATTATGTTTCGGAAAGTAAGAAAGACTTGATTAAAGCTGTAAAAGAGATTGTAAATATCCCTAAATTCAGTATGGATGTTACTGAAAGTATTAAGGGAATGTTTGATTTTTCAGATGATAATTTTGACCCTGATAATATTTTAATTCCAGTTGAGAATGCTGTAAATCGAATAACAATTCCTGCCGTACAAATTGATGTTGATAAACATATTGAAAAAATTAGAGACCAATTTCGGAGCAATGAAGTAAGAAATGATGAAGTTGAATCATTGAGAAGAGAGCAGGCACGGGTTGTAAAATTAATTACCAATGATATTAAAATCGAAGTGTCTGCAACACTTGAAAAAAACACAACAAAGCTAAATCAAATCAAAAATAATTTTATCCCGACATTAACCAATGATTTGGAAATGATGATAAATGAACTTGCGAAACAGATTCAACATAGAGAAGAATATCTTAAAAAATATGATGAAATTATTTCTATAATGTAAATTTTTATTAGTGTAGTATTTGTGAGATATTACTAAATAATAAAAAAAAGATGCTGATTATAAAATTGCTATAGAAAAAAATCGGCATCTTTCATATCATTCCAAAAGTAGTTAACACTAATTTGACTCTGAATCGTTGCCCTTATATGGGGGCATTATTAAAACACACCCATAAAATAATAATCGTAACTTGTTTATTGACCCGTAATATAGTATGTACACTGTAGTAAGGGAACAATGTCATAAACTTAAGAAAATAATTTTCATTTCAGTGCCTTGTGCAAGGCATTGTTTAAGCACTTTCTGTTTACTCAATTCCTTAAGTTTATGACATTGAGTAAGGGAAGTCACATAAAATAAAAATTAAGGGTGTGGTAAAAAAATGCAAAGACAACAATTACAATCTCTTTATAATTGGTTGCATGATAATAACCGTAAACCGCTTATTATTCGTGGTGCCAGACAAGTTGGAAAATCTACATTAGTAGAGTTATTTGCTAAGGAAAATAATAAAAATTTGCTTAATGTAAATCTGGAACGCCATCCTGAACTATCACAAATATTTTCTGATAAAGATCCTGTGAAGGTTATACAGCAAATTGAATTTCTACCAAATATGGGAAACATGCATAAGGATGCTATTTTATTTTTTGATGAAATTCAGGCTGTTCCAGAAGCTATCCCGACCTTGCGGTATTTTTATGAAGAAAAACCAGAAATTCCGGTTGTAAGTGCTGGTTCTCTGTTGGAATTTGTTTTATCTGATCACTCTTTTTCCATGCCTGTGGGAAGAATACAGTATTTACACATGGGACCGATGACATTTACTGAATTTTTAAGTGCCGTTGGTGAAGATAAATTAAAATTCTTTATTATGCAATATGAGCCGGGTCAGGAAATTGGTGAAGTTGTACATAAACGTTTATTGAGTTTAATGCGTTCATATTATTTTATTGGTGGAATGCCGGAAGCCATCGCAGTTTTTATTGATGGTTACAGCTATAAAGATGTAAGTAAAGTTCATAATTCCATAATTGAAACTTATCGTGAAGATTTTTCAAAATATGCAGGCTCAAGGAATTTGCACCGTATGCAGAATGTATTTAATTTTGTTGCCAGAAATGTAGGGCAAAAAATTAAATACAGTAATATTTCTTTTAAAGATCAAAGTGGTACCCTAAAAAGAGATATTGAGCTGTTGTCCATGGCTCGTATTATTGGAAAAGTGATTCATAGCCATTGTTCTGGGTTGCCATTGCAAGCTGATATTAAGGAAAAAGTTTATAAAGCATTATTTCTTGATGTTGGTTTAATGAATGCTGTTTGTGGATTAGACTGGCGGGTTCTTTCCCAAATGGATGATGTGAAATTGATTAATGAAGGTGTAGTTGCAGAACAGTTTATAGGCCAGCATTTACAAAGCCTGCTTGCGGATAAACCAAATCGTGAATTAACTTATTGGCTACGTGGAGGTCGTTCCTCCAATGCTGAAGTAGATTATGTTATAGCTATTGCAGGTGCTATTATTCCCATAGAGGTAAAAGCAGGTGTAACAGGGAAACTTAAATCCACATAATTAATTTCACAAGGCGTAGCGAAGAAGCCGTATTGAAATACTGCGATGAGCGTACAACGCAGTGAAATTAATTATGTGACAGTCTATATATTAATTTTGCAATTTATGAATCCTATAGTTTATTTTTTATGACTTCCCTATAGACTGTCATATAATTAATTTCACTATACCATAATCATTATTTAATTAAGCAATTTTTTTAAAACAGATTCTTTCAAATCCAAGGGACGCTACCACAAACTTTTTTAACCTTAAATTACCAAATTTATCATTGAGCTTTTGAGCATATTCAATAACCTGTTTTTCTCCATTTTCTAATGATTGTCTTATAACTGACATATTAAACAGTTGTTCTTTTGATAATTTTTTAGCATCTTCTGCTGTTATTTTAGCCTTTTTTAAGGATATAAATTTAAACTCAATAAGAACATCAAATATTTGAAGGTATTTTTTATCTGGTCGAATTATCATTGTTAAATCTGCATATCTTCGATTAATTTCTGCTTCGGAATCCATTATATATAAAATATCGTTGTATAAAAGGGTTAAAAATGCTGTTTTTACAGTTAATTCATTTGCCCATTTATAATCCCTGTTATTTAAAACAGTAAAATATCGTTGTTCCACAAAATCGCATAAAGGCTGCATATTACCATGCTGATAAACCTGTTTTCCTGCAAATTCGCCGTCATCTCTATCTCTTGGTTCTGGTAAAAGCATCAATTGAATTTGTTGCACATAAAGACTTTCTATTACGAGATTTGGAACTTTAAAAATAATATCCCCTGTTAAGCTTTC
>NBLS01000034.1 GCA_002084385.1 Desulfobacteraceae bacterium 4572_19 | reverse complement strand
TATAAGTAAGTAGAATAAAAATAATTAAAGGGCAAATCAGGATTTTTTAAACGCTCGTCATCCATAGTGAAGCCCTTGATAATATACTCCTTAAGCCGTTCAGTTGACCAGATACGAAAGCGAGTTGCCACATGGCTTTTAACTTGATAGCCGACCGACAGAAATGATCATGTCCAGATTATAGTAATCCAGCAAGCGTTTGACTTTCCGGTTACCTTCTAATTGAACTGACAAGTATTTCTTGTGAGTTGCCTCTGGAGCCAGTTCTTCATCAATACTTAAGAAATACAAATTATTCTTTTACTGAATTATTAATCACAGCCTGAGCCGCAGACAGTCTGGCAATGGGAATACGAAATGGTGAACAACTAACATAATTTAAGCCATTTTTATAACAAAATTCAACTGATGCCGGGTCCCCTCCCTGTTCGCCACAAATGCCGATTTTAAGATCTTCTTTTACTTTTCTTCCCTTTTCAACTGTGATGGTGATAAGCTGACCGACTCCGTCTATGTCGATGGTTTGGAACGGATCTTCGGTAAGAATGGAGTTATCTAAATATTCGCTCATAAAACCACCAATATCATCCCTGCTAAATCCATATGTCATCTGGGTAAGATCGTTGGTTCCAAAGGAGAAAAAATCGCAAACTTTTGCCATCCTGTCTGCAAGAAGAGCAGTTCTTGGGATTTCTATCATTGTGCCATACGCAAAATCCAAATTGTCTAATTTAAATTTTCGTAAAACTTCAGAATAAACCTTGTCAACTATCTCTTTTACAAAAATAATTTCGTTTGCATCACATGTTACAGGAACCATAATTTCAGGTTTTGGCTGTTTGCCGTCAATTATAAGTTCGGCAGCAGCTTCAAGTATTGATCTTATCTGCATCTCTGTTATTTCGGGATAAGTTATGCCAAGTCTAACGCCCCTATGCCCCATCATAGGGTTGCTTTCCAGCAGAACCTTGCCCCTTTTTTTCACGTCTTTTACGTCTATGCCAAGAGCTTTTGCAAGTTCAATCTGGTTTTCAATATTATGTGGTACAAACTCATGAAGCGGAGGGTCGAGAAGTCGCAGGGTAACTGGCATATTATTCATTACTTCAAGAGTTTCCCCTATATCTTTTTTTACAAATGGGAATAGCTCATCAAGTGCTTTGCGTCTTTCTTTTAAAGTATTACTCATTATCATTTTTCGTAAAAGAAAAAGCTGTTTATCTGAATCTGCTCCGTAAAACATATGTTCTGTTCTAAAAAGTCCTATACCTTCCGCACCAAACTCAATTGCCTGTTTTGCATCTTCAGGGGTATCAACATTTGCCCGTACACCCATGGTGCGAAATTTATCAACTATTGCCATAAAATCTCTGAACCTTGGATTTTCTGTGGCATCTTCCATGGGGATTTCACCTTCATACACAATCCCTTTAGAGCCGTTAAGGGTGAAAGTATCTCCCTCTTTATAGATAATTCCATCAATATCAAGCTCGCGTGTTTCAGGTATGATTTTAATTGTACCGGCTCCTACTATACAACATTTTCCCCAACCTCTGGCAACAAGAGCTGCATGGCTTGTCATGCCGCCTCTTGCTGTAAGTATTCCTATGGCAGCACGCATTCCTTCAATATCTTCAGGGTTTGTTTCATCCCTGACAAGAATTACTTTTTTCCCATCTTCTTCCCATTTTACAGCATCTTCAGAGGTAAATACAATCTGACCGGATGCGGCACCGGGACCTGCCGGCAATCCTTTTGCAATCTCTTTGACCGTATCTATGGCATCAAGGTTTATTACAGGATGAAGAAGCTCGTCTAACTGTTCCGGTTGTACTCTCATTACAGCTGTTTTTTCATCTATAAGACCCTCTTGCAACATATCAAGTGCCATGTTTAAAGCGGCGGTGCCCGTACGTTTTCCTGATCGGCATTGTAACATATAAAGTTTGCCACCCTGGATAGTAAATTCAATATCCTGCATATCACAATAATGGTTTTCCAAGTTTGTACGAAAATCAACTAACTGCTTGTAAACTTCAGGCATTGTCTCTTCCAAAGATGAAAGATGTTCATTTTGAGCATTCTTTGTTGCTTCATTAAGAGGATTAGGTGTTCTGATCCCTGCAACAACGTCTTCACCCTGGGCATTTGGAAGCCATTCGCCGTAAAATTTGTTTTCTCCGGTGGCAGGATTACGGGAAAATGCAACGCCGGTTGCACAATCATTACCCATATTACCAAAAACCATGCTTTGGATATTTACCGCAGTTCCCCAAAAATCAGGTAACCCTTCAATTCTTCTGTAGGATATAGCACGTTTGCCATTCCAGCTTTTAAAAACAGCCCCTGTGGCTCCTAATAATTGCTTCATATGATCATCAGGAAAATCTGCACCGAGTACTTCCCTTACTTTTATTTTAAAATCTTCGCACAGTTGTTTTAACTCATCAGCTGTAATATCTGTATCAAAAAAGTAACCTTTTTCATCTTTAAGAGAATTCATTATCTGTTCAAGTAAAAACCGTATCCCCTTGTCTTCTTCTGGCTTGATATCTTCGGCTTTTTCCATTACAACATCAGCATACATCATAATAAGCCGACGATATGAATCGTAAACAAAACGTTCATTACCGGTTTGTTTGATAAGCCCGGGTATGGTTTTAGATGTAAGCCCAACATTTAATACTGTTTCCATCATCCCAGGCATGGATTGACGTGCTCCCGAACGACAGGAAACAAGTAGTGGATTTTCAGGATCACCAAATTTCATATCCATTGAGTTTTCAATCATCTGCATACCAGTATCGATTTCTTCTAACAATGTAAGGGGATATACCCCTCCAGATTTAAGATAATCGTTACAACACTCTGTGGTTATGGTAAAACCCGAAGGGACAGGAAAGTCAAGACGTGCCATCTCCGCAAGATTTGCCCCCTTGCCTCCTAATAAATTTTTCATAGAGGCATCACCATCTGCTGTTCCATTTCCAAAACAATATACATATTTAGTCATTTGTCATTTCCCTTTTAAGGTTTTATATGAAAGTCTCTGAAAAAGCTGTATTAAAAAACTTTCATTTTTTATTGTGGCGTATTATTCGCCGTGGTGGTTATATAAAAGTCTCCATGAAATACTGTATATAAAGACTTTCATCTTTTGTTGTGGCGTACTATTCGCCGTGGCGGTTTATATGAAAAACTCTATGAAATGCTGTATTATAAAGACTTTCATTTTTTGTTGTGATGTATTATTCACCATGGCAAGTTTATATGAAAGTCCATAACAAGTTATCATTAGGAGTTAATTAAAAAGTTTTTGTCCTTTAAGTCAAGTATTTTTTGACAATAAGTAATTTTTTATAGTACCTGATGAAATATTAAAAAAACGTAACCGTTCACGAACAAGAAATGTGATTTTTCGGTAATCTCACGTTTGTAAGCGTTCACAAGTGTCGTTTATGCGAAGATAAGGGTGTGAGCCCTAAGGTATTGTGAACTTACAAAAAAACAGGAGTTAATTTATGATATCAATTGAAAATATAACAAAAAGTTTTGGAGAGAACGTTTTATTTAAGGGCACAGGTTTTAAAATAAATTCTCGTGAAAGAGTAGGTATAGTCGGAAAAAATGGTCACGGGAAAACAACTCTTTTACAAATTATTATGGGAAAAGAGTATTATGATGCCGGTAAAATACTTATTCCAAAAAATTATCGTATAGGATATGTTGAACAACATTTGTCCTTTAATGAGGAAACGGTTCTTAAAGAAGCCATAACAGGTCTTTGTGCTCATGAAAAAGAACAGCATTGGAAAGTGGAAAAAATACTTTTAGGGTTGGGATTTTCCATTGAAGATATGCAAAGACATCCAAATGAGTTCTCCGGCGGATTTCAGGTTCGTTTAAATCTTGCTAAAATTCTGGTATCAGATCCCGATCTTTTATTATTAGATGAGCCCACCAATTATCTTGATATTATGTCAATACGCTGGATTGAGCAATTCTTGATTAACTGGCCCCATGAACTTATTCTGATCACCCATGACAGGGGATTTATGGATAAAGTCGTTACACATACAGTTGGAATTCATCGTAAAAAAATGCGTAAAATTACAGGCTCCACGGAAAAATATTATGATCAGATTGCCCAGGATGAAGAAGTTTATGAAAAAACCAGAATAAACGATGAAAAACATCGAAAAGAGATAGAGAAATTTATAGGAAGATTTCGTGCTAAAGCAAGGCTTGCTGGGCTTGTGCAGTCCCGTATAAAAAATCTTGCCAAGCTTGATAAAAAAGGGAAATTGGAAAATATAAAAACCTTGGATTTTTCTTTTAGGAGTAAATCGTTTAAAGGAAAGCAGGTTGCAAATATCAAGAATCTTGATTTTTCATACACACAAGATACCCCGTTAATAAAAAATTTAAGTTTTACTGTCTATCCCGGTGATCGTATATGTGTTGTTGGTAAAAATGGAAAAGGTAAAACAACACTGTTGAAATTAATTGCTAACAGTATAAGTCCAAATAAAGGTGAGATTTCATTTCATCCTGAAATTGTAAAGGGAATTTACGAACAGACCAATGTGCAGACTTTAAATAGTGCCAGAACTGTTGAAGAAGAGCTTTGTTGTTGTCATCCTGATGTTGAACGCCAGCATGCCAGAAGTATTTGTGGAGCAATGATGTTTGAAGGTGATATGGCATTAAAAAAGATTTCAGTTCTATCAGGTGGTGAAAAAAGCAGGGTGATGTTAGGAAAACTTCTTGTAACCCCATTAAACCTGCTTCTTCTTGATGAGCCTACAAATCATCTTGATATGGAATCGTGTGATGCAATGCTTGCAGCACTATCTGCATTTGATGGCTCGGTTATAATGGTTACGCATAACGAAATGTTTCTCCATGCAATTGCAAATCGTCTTGTTGTATTTAAAGATGACAAGACTGAAATATTTGAAGGTACATATGGGGAATTTCTTGAAAAAGGTGGTTGGGATGATGGCGATAGTTCTTCTTTAAATAAAAAAAATCGGAGTAAAGAGGAAAAATTAAATTGCAAAGCTGAAAAATTAAATAAGAAAATACTAAGACGCAAACGTTCCGAAATTGTCAGGGCACGTTCAAATATTGTAAAACCTTTTGAAAAAAAGATTTCCAAATTAGAAAATAGTATTGATTCAAAAGAGAGAACACTTTCAGAAATGAATAAAAAAATGCAAGAGATTACCTTGCAAGGAGATGGTAAAAAAATTGGAGAGCTTTCGGTGACAATTCATAACTGCCAGACACAAATAGATAAACTTTTTGATGAATTAGAGGAAGTAACGTTGTTATTAGAGGGAAAAAGTGCTAAATTTGACAAACAATTAGAAGCACTTGAATAACATGGGTATATAAGTATTTATTTCTTTAAATAAGGACAAACCATGAGGATAGCTTCACAATCAACCTTGAGCTTGATTTTTTATGGGTTTTGGTGTTTTTTATCGAATACCACAGGTGATGCCCAAAATAGAAGAGTTTCAAAATTCATCGTTTATTTTGTTTTTTATAAGACTTTGTTTTTATCTTATGGGTATTATTCTGATAGGTGGCGGAGCAAAAAAATTATATAATAATTACAAGATTTTTTATGGTGAAAAGAGACCGTAAAAAATCATAAGAGGTTATATAAATGTTAAGAAGCACTAAAAGAAACAAGGTTTTACCCGCTACACCTGTTACATCAGTTGAAGATTTTGGACTGCTTGTTTCAGAAGCTGCAGAAACATTAGAGATTGCAACCGTAGAAGATGATTTAACAGCTGATGAATATGCAGCATCAGATGCTCCTATTATCAAACTTGTAAACGGTATTCTTACCAAAGCTATTTCAGATGGTGTCAGTGATATTCATATTGAACCATTTGAAAAAACATTGCAGGTCAGATACCGTCTTGATGGTACCCTGTATAAATCCATGGATCTTCCCCTTACCATTAAAAATGCCCTTGTATCCAGAATAAAAATTTTGGCTCAACTTAATATCGCCGAACGTCGTTTGCCCCAGGATGGTAGAATTAAAATGCGTGTGGGAGCTACAAAATCAGTTGATTTTAGAGTCTCAACCCTTCCTACTCTTTTTGGAGAAGGCTTGGTTATGCGTATTCTTGATAAAACTGCTCTAAATGTGGATCTTACACAAATGGGATTTGAACCTGATACATTTGCAACTGTTAAAAGATGTATTGCTCGTCCTTATGGTCTTCTTCTTGTAACAGGTCCTACGGGAAGTGGTAAAACCACAACTCTGTATTCCATATTAGACAGACTTAACAGGGAAGATACTAAAATACTTACCGTTGAAGATCCTGTTGAATTTAATTTTAAGGGTATAATTCAGGTGCCTGTCAAGGATGAAATTGGCATGAGTTTTCCCGTAGCACTTAAAGCTTTTTTACGTCAGGATCCTGATATTATTATGGTGGGTGAAATTCGTGATATGGAAACAGCCGAAATAGCAATAAAATCAGCAATGACAGGTCATCTTGTATTTAGCACCCTTCATACAAACGATTCCCCTTCCACAATAGGCCGACTTGTGGATATTGGAATACCTTCTTATATGCTGGCATCTTCAGTTTCCATGATTTTATCCCAAAGACTTGCCAGAAAATTATGCCCGGATTGTAAAGTAAGAGATTACAGTAAAGATTTAATTGAGTTAGAGGCCATGGGTTTTGCCAAAGATGAAATTTCCAACCTTGAATTATATGCTCCCAAGGGCTGTCCTGCATGCAATGGTACAGGTTTTAAAGGTCGCACTGGTCTTTTTGAACTAATGGAAGTAACCGAAGATGTAGCTAAAGCGATTAATGCTAATGTTCCTGAAGATCAGTTAAGAAAAATAGCTATAAACGAAGGCATGGTAACTTTAAGGAATGCGGCATTAGAAAAGGCCAGAAATGGAATTATTTCCATAAGTGAAGTTTTAAAAAGAACAACAATCACCAAAGAAGCCCTACCTGCATATTTATTAAATCCCGACATGGAAAGATATGAAGATGGTGATATAATAATCAGAGAAGGCAATAACGATAAGGATTTTTTCCAGTTAATAAGGGGTGCGGTAGTAATAAAAAAAAGTGGAAAAAAAATAACTGAAGTTACAGAACCCGGCGAATATTTCGGAGAGATGTCAGCGATTACCGGCGAGTCCAGATCAGCATCGGTAATATCTCTTGGCCGTTCTGATGTTACTCGATTTCCCGGTAATAAACTTGCAGAAACAGTAGAAAAATACCCTAAAATAGCTAATAAATTATTTGAAACATTTGCCAAACGACTATCTGATGGTAATCAGGAAATTATAAGTCTTAAAAAAATGGTAACCGTTCACGAACAAAAAATGTGATTTTTTGGTAATCTCACATTTGTAAGCATTCACAAGTGTCTTATATTCGCATAAATAGTTTGTCATACATTAGGACAAGCTGTTTATGCGAAGATGAGGTATTGTGAACGCTTACAAAAAATGTTAGGATAAAGGTTCACCTAACACTGGAAAAAAAATATGAAAAATCAAAATACAAAACTGAAAATATTTATTTACATTCTGCTTTTTTCTATTACCTATATAATTCTGCTATTGCTCCTTGTACATTTGGAGCAAAAGGCTGAAAATAGCAGTATTATAAACTTTTCCACTGCTGTGTGGTATTCTATTGTAACTTTAACAACCGTTGGATATGGGGATATGTACCCTGTTTCTACTTTTGGGAAAATTATAGGCTATGTGTTTGTTATAAGTAGTCTGGGGGTTTTAGGAATTCTTATTGGCTCGTTAAACTCATTGTTTACAGGCATGCGTGAAGATAAATATTTAGGCTATAAAGGCACCAATTTTAAAAATCATGTTGTAATAGTCGGCTGGAATCAATTTGCAGGGTCAATTGTACATCAGCTTGTCAATGCTAATATAAAAGTTGCAATTATTACGAAAAACAGAAATGATATTGAACTTATAAAAGAAAAATATAATAAAAATTTAGTTTATATTTTATTATCAGAATATGATAATTTTGAATTAATAAAAAAGAGTAATATTGAAAATTGCTATTCTATTCTATTAAATACAGATTCAGAAAATGATACAGAAAAATTAGTACATTTAATCAATTATTCAAAATTATTTAAAAATCCCTATTATGTTATAGTATCCAATAATTATGAATTATCAGATACATTTAAAGAAGCAGGCGCATCTTTTATAATCTCAAGAGATAAAATATCTGCCAAAATTGTAGCAAGCTATATTTTTGAACCTGATGTTGCTGAATATACAGAAGATTTATTATCTTCTGCAAAAGATAAAAGCGAGTTTGATATCCAGGAATTTTGTGTTGCAACCAATAATCCATATATTAATCAGGATTTTAATACTGTTTTTTTTAATATTAAAAAAGATTTTAATGTTATTCTGATTGGCATAGCAAAAATAGAAACCAGTGGTAAGCGAAAATTAATTAAAAATCCAGAAGGAAATGTTATCATAGAATCAGGAGACCACCTGATTTTTATTCTTGATGATAATTCCAGTAAAAAAATAGAAAAATCTTTTAATGTCTCCAAGGGTTCAGTTATGCATCTTTAAGGGACGTAAGCAAGCGTTCACAAGCACCTCATTTTCTCATAAACAGCTTTTCATATATAGGACAACTATTATATGATAAGCTGTTTATGCGAATATAAGGCACTTGTGAACGCTTACAAATGTAAGATCACCGAAAAATCACATTTCTTATTCGTGAACGGTTACTGAAAAGCAAAGCTATATTATAAAAATTAAGAAGTATGGTTTTAAAACTGTTAAATGAAAGGAAAATCACCCAAGCATTTACCAATGACAAAAAAATGGTTTTAAGCATTACAGATAGAGGTTAATAATGGAAACCCAATTAATTTACACCCTGACCAATAATTTTGAAGATTTCTCTCATCAGACAGAAGAAAAGGTTGAGTTTTGGTTAGCAAGGGATTTGCAAAAACTTTTAGGCTATAGTCAATGGCGGAACTTTAAACTTGTAATTGCTAAGGCAAAAAAGCTTGTGAGTTATCAGAACAGAAGGTTTTAAATGAAAATAAACAACGCACTTATTAAAGTAGAAAATGTTTCCTTTGCGTACAATACATCCACAGTATTAACAGATGTTAATTTTCAAATATATAAAAATGATTCTGTATGTATAGTAGGACCGAATGGAGGTGGGAAATCAACACTTCTTAAACTTTTGCTTGGGCTTATAAAACCTGCAAACGGTAAAATTTCAATATTTGGAGGAAAACCTGTAAAGGCACGTACAAGGATTGGATATATGCCCCAATATTTACATTTTGATCAGGCTTTTCCTGTTAATGTTTTAGATGTTGTTCTTATGGGACGACTTGGAATTAGCCTGACAGGCTTCTATTCTCGCCATGATAAAAGAAGTGCTGCAAAAGCTATGGAAAAAATGGGTGTTGCAGAGCTTGCACAAAATAATTTTTCAGAACTTTCCGGAGGACAAAGACAAAGGATACTTATAGCTCGTGCCCTTGCATCTACTCCTGAACTTCTAATATTAGATGAACCAACTGCAAATGTCGATCCCGTTGCAGAACAACAAATAGGCGAGATACTAAAAGACCTTGCCAAAACAATAACAGTTATCACAGTTTCCCATGATCTTGGCTTCGTTTCCAGACTTGTAAACAGGGTACTTTGTGTAAATAAATTTGTAAAAATACACCCTACAAGTGAAATAACAGGAGAAATAATTCAAGATATTTATGGTGCAGATATAAAAATGGTTCGCCATGATCACTGTTGCTCAGAACAGGGACACTCCCATGATTGAATTTTTTAACGCACTTTCCAACCCTGACATATCATTTCTTCACTATGCACTACTTGCAGGAATGCTTGCAAGTATAGCATTTGGAATTATCGGCTCCTATGTAGTTGTAAAAAGAATTTCTTACATTGCAGGGGCTATTTCACACTGCGTATTAGGTGGTATAGGTGCAGCACTTTTTTTAAGCACAAACTACAATATTGAGTGGATAACACCCATGCTCGGTGCAACTTTGGCAGCACTTTTATCTGCTGTGATTATTGGTCTTGTAAGTATATATTCCAAAGAACGTGAGGACACAGTAATAGGTGCTTTATGGGTTATGGGAATGGCCATTGGGATAATACTTATTGCAAAAACCCCAGGCTATATAGACCCCATGAGCTACCTGTTTGGAAATATTTTAATGATATCAAAACAAGACCTTCTGTTTATTCTAATATTAGATATTATTATAACTTTCCTTGGAATCTTTTTCTACAATAAACTTCTTGCAGTATGCTTTGATGAAGAATTTGCAAAACTAAGGGGGTTAAAAACCGATTTCTACTACCTTTTCCTCCTCTGCCTTACCGCAATTACGATAGTTCTTCTTGTTAGAATTGTAGGAATTATCATGGTTATTGCCCTGCTTACACTTCCAGCTGCAACAGCTAACCATTTCTCCGGCAGATTATGGCAGATGATGATAATTTCCATCATACTAAGCATGTTATATATTTTTTTCGGATTGGCTATAAGCTACGACAATAACCTTCCAAGCGGTGCAACAATTGTTATATTAGCAGGTTTTGTGTATCTTTTTGTAATTATTATTAAGGCTGGATTTAAAATTATTAAGTCAAGATTATAATATATTTTAATTAAATAATATAGGAACTGGTGACAGGAGAAAGATATTACTGGTTTTGCATAAAATTAGGTGGTACAATTATTCCTGTTAACTGAAAACTCACATTTCTTGTTCGTGAACGGTTACAAATATTATTCACTTTATTAAGAGGTAAAAACCTTGACAAAAGCTAAAACACATAAAATAAAACGAATTCCTTATGGGAAATCAGATTTTGAATCAATAATTAAACAGCAAGATTACTATGTTGACAAAACACACTTTATTGAAAACTTAGAATTAACATCTTTTATTTTTTTAATCCGCCCAAGGCGATTTGGGAAATCTCTTTTTTTATCTATGCTGCACAATTATTACGACATAAATAAAAAAGAACAATTTAAAGAACTTTTTAAAGATACTCATATTTTAAAGAATCCAACAGAAGAAAAAAACAGTTATATGGTTTTGACATTTAACTTTGCTGAAATTAATCCGGAGATTAATGAGGTTGAAGAGTCGTTTAATACATATTGTAATATCAAGATAGATGATTTTATTGACAGATATGCAAAATTTATCGACAAAGATTTAATCACAAAAATAAAAGAATATAAAACACCTGATAATAAATTAAAATATTTATCAACAAAATTAAAAACTCTTGGTAAAAAACTATACATAATGATTGATGAATATGATAATTTTGCAAATACAATTATCACTCGTTATGGGCAAAAAGATTATGAAAAAATAACGCATCACGCCGGGTTTTATAGATATTTTTTTAATGTTTTAAAAGGAATGACATCAACTTCACTTGAAAGACTATTTATAACCGGTGTTTCCCCCATTACTATGGATGATGTAACAAGCGGGTTTAATATTGGCGATAATAGGCGATAATATTTCAACTCGTGAAATGTTTAATGAAATTCTTGGATTTACCAAAGAAGATGTAAATAATATTATAGATTATTATACAAAAGTTGGTGTTTTCAGGCAAGATAAAGAAAAAACTTTAAAAATAATGAATCGTTGGTTTAATAATTATCGTTTTTCACAAAGAGCAAAATCTACTAATATGCAGATGGATTACGGAAAACTTCGTCATTTAATTACAGTTGACGGTCAGTTAAATGGAAACTTCACAAAATTTAGCGAAATTTTAGAAAAAGGTGGAATTAGTTCCGATATAAAAACAAGCTTTCCCTATGAAAAGTTAGCAGATAGAGAGAATTTTATCTCCCTTTTATATTTTTTTGGACTTTTAACATTTACCGGCAAAAATAAAAAAGGATTACCTTTTCTTACAATCCCCAATGAAACCATGAAAAAACAGACCTATGAGTATATTCGGTCGTCTTTTGAGGATGTTGGTGCATTTAGAGTTAATGTTTTTGAACTTAAAAATTTATTTCAAGATATGGCTTACAATGGTGAATTTAAACCTGTTTTTAATTTTATTGCCAAAGAGATAAAAAAACAGACCAAAATCAGAGATTATATTCACGGTGAAAAGGTTGTTCAAAGTTTTTTTATAGCATATTTTAATGTTATTGACTTTTATATTTCTCTTTCTGAGGAAGAACTTAATAAAGGTTATGCTGATATTGTAATGAAACCATTTTTTGAAAAATATAATGATATTAAATATGCTTATTTATTGGAATTGAAATATATTCCAAGAATGGATGATGAAAAAAAATTACAAAATGCAATTGATAAAAAAGTTAAAAAATCGAAAGAACAACTTGATAAATATAAAAATGATGAATTTTCTAAAAAAATGATGAATTTAAAACCTTATGGTGAAGTTGTATTAAAAAAAGGAATTGTTGTATTTCACGGTTGGGAATTGATTTATATTGAGGAAATGATATGATAAAAATATAAATGGGATAAGGATTCACGTAACCGTTCACGAACAAGAAATGTGATTTTTCGGTAATCTCATATTTGTAAGCGTTCACTTGTGAACACTTACGAAAATGTAGCAATAAAAGCCGTATTAAAATGTTGCAATAATATAAACTCAATTAAGATTAATTATTTAACGCTCTATAAAAAGGGGGATAACATGGAAAAAATAAGTAAAGATAATCCTTGTGTCATTGCCATGGATATTGACGATTTTATTACCACCATGGAGATAAAGCAAATATGTGAAAATGGTGAGTTAGATCCTGTTCATCTTAGAAAAGAACTATTTATTAATGTAAAGTTTAAACATCGTGATACTGATTATGAAGTTGCAAATTTGCTTACCCCGGGATGTATAGAATTTTTACGATTTCTTTTTGAAAAAGAGTATATTCGACCTGCTTTTTTTAGTGCAGGCATTCGTACTCGAAACCTTGATCTTGGAAAACAAATTGTAGAACTGCTGATTAATAGCGGAGGAGATCCCGAATGGATTAACCGTTACGATATCTATTCTCAAGAAGACTGTTTAGATACAGATCGCAGTCATCCGAGTAGTGACAGAGATTTTTTTAGAAAATTTCAACCGAAAAATTTTTTTGGAAATTATAAAAAAGATTTACGAGTGATTTATTATGGTCGTGAAACATATCATAAGATGGTTAAAAAAATGTTACAAGATCATGATACACTTGCTCCTGATCCTGAAAAAGACAGTAAACTATTGCAAAATATTATTTTAGTTGAAGAAGATTCATCATATCTTTTACAAGGACAAGAAAAAAATATGCTGCTTTGTCCAACCCATAATCACCCATACCCTTTTCCTGTTAATTATCAAAAAGAAGATACACCTGTGGATCCGGAAAATACCTTCAATGTTTTTAAAAGTGCAAATACTATCTTTTATGCAGCAGGAATTTTAAATCAAACTTTTAAAAGATATTTTTCAGAAGATAAGTCCATATTGGAAATACTATGGGAAGAACAAGGGCCTTTTTGGTTTGAAGGTAAATATGATGATCGATTCCCTGTTTCTTTTTTTACACAGGGGCGTGAAGTTTTAAGAAAATACAATCCAAAATTAAATTCAAGTGCCTTATATTCGCATAAACAGCTTGGCATATAATAGTTGTCCTATATATGACAAGCTGTTTATGCGAAGATGAGGTGCTTGTGAACGCTTACCTTTTTTCTTACATGCTGTTTTGTGTATCCGTAACATACAGTAAATTTTTGCGTTCAGTCCACATCAAACCGCAGATTTTTTGTTTATTTAAGTTTAATTGCTCTCCAATAAGCCGAGACATTGTTTTTTTAATGACTATTATAATGGTCATTAACATATCTAACGACCATTAAAATAGTCAAAGCTTAACCTGATACAAAAGAATGCTACCATAATAATTGTTGCAATGCTCATTATCATTGGCTATTATAGAGACTATTATGGTGGTTATTATAGTAATCATTTTTTTCGGTGGCACTTATGGCAAAACAAAGAACATATTCGAAATACGCTCGAGAAACGGCTCAATTACTTGGAAAGCAAATTAAACTTGCTCGTAAGCAAAAAAAATGGTCTGAGCAAAATTTGGCTGACAGAGCTGGCATATCAAGAACAACGCTACAAAAAATAGAATGTGGTGAAATGACCTGTACAATTGGGCTGGCCTTTGAAGCCGCAACTTTAGTGGGTCTTAACTTGTTTGACCAAGACAGGCTTCCTCTTTCGATAAATATAGAAAATACAAACAATAAAATAGCTCTTATGCCGCGCCGTATCAAACCTAAACTAAAGGCGGTAGATGATGACTTCTAAGAAAAGGAACGGAAATGAAAGACGCACATTTTTGGATTAAAAATTTAAAACTACAACCCCATCCTGAAGGTGGATATTTCAAGGAAAATTACAGATCACATGAAGTTATTGCAAAAATAGCTTTACCGAATAGATTTTCAGGCGATCGTGTTTTCTCAACAGGAATTTATTTTTTATTAAATAAAAATGATTATTCTGCATTTCACGTAATAAATCAAGATGAAATGTGGCACTTTTACGAAGGCTCATCTGTAACAATACATATAATTGATAAGGATGGAACTTACTCTACACTCAGCTTAGGACGAGATATTACCAATGGTGAGTCACATCAAGTTATTGTAAAAGCCGGTTGTTTTTTTGCGGCAGAAAACAACAATAAAGAACTTTATTCTCTTTCAGGTTGTACAGTTGCCCCAGGTTTTGATTTTGCAGATTTTAAAATGCCCGGCAGAAATAAACTTATTAAAATGTTTCCCCAACATATTAAAATAATTAATATGTTCACATAAAGTTTTTGTTGTGGCGTATTATCCGCCGTGGCAAGTTATATGAAATCTCCTTAGCTTAAATCATCAATATTCAACTGCTTGCCACAGGACGGACATCGACTTACTTTTTCTCGTGAAAAAGTCGATTTACCCCAAAAAATTACATTACAGCGTATAGTTGAAAATAAATACTGCACCCATACTGCACATCCACAATTACAAAATCTTTGTTGCATTTCATACCCCCTCTTGTTAAGTTTAATAAACAAACAGAATAAAAAAAATGTAAGTATCTATAATATACCCCATATTTTATATAAAAATCCCCGAAAAAACTGTATTATGAGGACTTTTATTTTTCCTTGCAACGTACTATCCACTGTAGCAAGTGATATAAAAATGAGGTATTCTTTCCCTTGTCAACTTTTTTGTATGAAAATCTCCAAAAAACTATATTTATAAAGATTTCCACTTTTACTTGTGGCGTATTCCCCACCGACAAGTTACTTAAATTCCCTGCAAACCCAAATAACTTTACCTATTACCCGCAAACTGTTTATTGCATTTCTTTCAAGATAAACTGGTGCGTAATCTCTGTTGTCGCTTAATAAAACAAGTTTATCAGGATGTTTTTCCAACCGTTTAATCATTATTGTATCATCAACACCTACTGCAAATATTGCCCCTGAAAAAATATCAACTTGGGACTCATCTATTAAAACGGTATCGCCTTCCCGAATTTCCGGTTGCATACTATTTCCAAAAACGTCCATTAAAACCATTTTATCTGGAACGCCTTTTTTACTTAACCACTCATGTTGAAAAAAATAATATCCATCAACGTCACTATCGGATTCAAAGGAGCCTCCACCCGCACAAAGCCTTGCTCTTACTTTGGGAATGCGTTTAATTCCTGATTCTTTTAAAGAATTTTTTTTTATAAATTTTTCCCCGAGACCTGTTTCCATCCATTCCGGATTAAGCCCATATCGTCTGAATAAATTCAGTAACCACTTTTCAGGAATAGAATTTCTTTTAGAAGCTTGGGTTATTGCAGATCTATTTATTTTTAAGATATCAGCTAATTCCATACGGGAATTTATTCCGGTTGCCTCAAAAATTCTTGATAAAAACAAATTAAATTTTTCCTGAATCATAAAAACCTTATTATATAACTTGCCATGACAGATAATACGCCACAAAAAAAATGAAAGTCTTCGTAATGTAGCTTTCATATAAAATTATGTAAAACTCAACAAAATGTTGAGTTATATAAACACAGGTAAAATACAATTGCAAGAGTTTTTTTATTTTTTTTTAAAATAACTTGTCATGGCGAATAATACGTAAATTAGGGGCGTTTTATAACGGTGCTTTTAATTATCGTTGGATGGTAAACAAGTGCCTTATATTCGCATAAACAGCTTGGCATATAATAGTTGTCCTATATATGACAAGCTGTTTATGCGAAGATGAGGTGCTTGTGAACGCTTACAAATAATTGTCGCTTGACATAGTGTAAACTCATTCTAATATTTAGCATTGACAATGGTACTACTTAAAAGGTATTATTGCATTATGAAATCAAAAGTTTATATTGAAACCAGCATACCCAGTTACCTAACTGCATGGCGAAGTCGTGATTTAATTATGGCCGCAAATCAGGAAATGACTAAGGAATGGTGGGATAATCGAGAACAGTTTGCTTTGTATATTTCAGCTTTGGTAATCTTGGAAGTTGGAGCTGGCGATCCTGCTGCTGCAAAAAAACGACTTGAACATCTTAATAATATTCCAGAACTTGACATGCCAGAAAATGCTGAAAATTTTGCAGAGGTACTTATCAGGAAAGTTTCGCTTCCTAAAAAAGCCAAGGTTGACGCTTTGCATATTGCTGTTGCAACATTAAGTGGTATGGATTATTTGCTCACATGGAACTGTTCACATATGGCAAATGCTGTTCTACGACCTAAGATAGACGCTGTCTGTCGGGAATTCGGTTATGATCCTCCGGTAATCTGTACGCCACAGGAATTAATGAGGTACGAATAATGAAAAAAGATTTAATTATAGAAGAAATTCATAAATACCGCAATAAATATGCTAAAAATTTAGGCTATGATCTTCATGCAATCTGTCAGGATACAAGAAAAAGACAAGGACAGGATGGAAGACGTGTTGTCTCTCTCAGTCCAAGACTCGTAAAAAGTATTCCATCCGAAGTAAAAAAGTCAGGCAATTAACTAAGGTCCCACTAAAACAGGTCTATATACGTTGATACACATAACAAAGCATATAGTAAAACAAAGGCATAAAAACTGCCGGCAACATATTTGCAATTCTGATTTTTACAATATTAAGCATGTTAAAACCAATTGCCATTATTAATAAACCACCAACCGCAGACATCTGATTAATAACCTCTGTTGTTAAAAAAGGTTTTATGCAAAAAGCCATTATGGTAATAATTCCCTGATAAATAAAAACGGTTACTGCAGAAAAAATTACACCTATGCCAAAGGTGGATGCAAATATAATTGATGTTATACCGTCTAATGCTGATTTGGCGTAAAGCGTTTGATGGTTACCGGTAAGTCCACTTTCCATGGAACCTACAATTGCCATTGAGCCTACGCAAAATATTAAACTTGCAGTAACAAAGCCCTTTGCAATACCTGTTTTTTCTTTTGCAAGTTTTACCTCTAAACACTTTCCAAGCCATTTAAGACCATCATCAATTTTAATCATCTCACCTATAACACTTCCAATGGCAAGGCTGATAATAACAATCAAAACAGCGTCTGTTTTTAATGCTCCACGAAGCCCAATCATAATTACTGCAAGACTTACAGCTTGGAGCACTGTTTCATTATATTTTTCAGGTATTCCGCCTCTAAAAATAAGTCCTACTAAACTTCCTGCAATTATCGCTAATGTATTTACTATGGTTCCAAGCAAAATATATCTCCAATATTCATCTATAACATTTATGGCAAAATTGATTACCACAACAAAACATAAAAGTCTTTGTAATACAGCATTTTATGGAGATTTTTATATACTTATCACCATGAACACAACACAGTATATTTAAGTACAGTTTTTCCTTCAGCCTTTACAGGTATTGTAAATTCAATATTATAAATATCTTTTTTAATATACTTATAATTAGAACTTTCAATTTCCCAATCAGTACAGGAAAGACTTTCTTCAACCGTAATATTTACATCTTCTTTTGGTTTATTATTTTTCAATTCAATTTCAATGGTTTGTCTTGTGGAGTTTTTGGAAATCTTTTGTTGATTTTTAACCTTTCTTTCTCCTTTTAAATCAAAAGCATTACCCAATTTAATTTTTACCTCCTCTTTTCTTGATGTATGATGCATTATAAAAAAACTTTTTCCCACAATTTACATTGGCAGGGGCAAATAAAGCTATTTGTTTAATCTGATTATTCTTTAATGTGGTTGGTCTTTCAAGTTCATAGATATGATACTCAAAAAAAGTTCTCTCATTAAATCCCGAACCTGCTGAGGAGGCTTGCGTTTTGGCTCGTGAACTCATTAATCTTCCTCTGGAATTTGGTACAGGTGCTCTGTTTACATCTCCTGCAACAAGTTTTAACTTTGCATTATCAAAAGTTGCTCCACATTGGTTATTTAGAGAAATCCATGCGGCAAGATTTAAATTTGATGCGTCTTTATTTAGAACTCCAACATATTCTGCCTGCCAGTTCAGCCCCTCAGACAGATAACTTACCTCAATTTTCTCACTGCCATTTCTAACACCTGCAAGTTCCCATACAAGTGTAGGTTTTGTAATCAAGCCATCGGGAAGTTGTTTTACATTAATAGACATTTTATCATTCCATGGAATGATTTTAATTCCTCCGCCACTGTTTAATACAAGCGAATTTCCACTTTTACTAAGAAGATTTCCCTTAATTAACTCTCCATTTTCCCTGATAATTTCAATGGGATAATTAATATATTTTTCCAATATTTTTTGGGAACTTACCAAGTCATATTCAAAATTTTGCTCTATAACCTGAAACTTTGAATTGCCACTTAAACAGCGAAGATGCACAGAAGAAGGAATAATTTTTGCCGCAACATCTGCAAATTTTAAAACAGGATTTTTTTTATTTATTTCCACATCCCGAACCTGCTTAATCAAACCAAGATTTTTATTATAAACTGTAACAAAATTCTCATCTGCCTGAACCCCATACGCCATAACAACCAATAAACAAACAACTGCATAACTTACAATTTTCATTTTTTTTCCTTTCTTTTTAAAGATTT
>NBLS01000033.1 GCA_002084385.1 Desulfobacteraceae bacterium 4572_19 | reverse complement strand
GTGGAAAAACAATTGATACTTCCAAAGCCGGGAGTGTGGAGTTATCCTCCCATTCACTATAATATGATATATGGATAGAATATCCGTAGGGACAGATTTCATATCTGCCCTTTCCCACGAATCAAATGATTGGGCGGATATGGAATCTGATTGGGAGGATAATCCTGATTTATGGAATTTAAATGATAAAACCAGATACAGCAACTAAACAATGCAGTATAAATTTTATTTATACAGTAAAGAATATGCTTACTGTTGTTCTCCATGGAAGTTGGAAAACAAAGAATAAACGGCCATCAATTGATGAGGTATTTAAAAATATTAAAACAGGTTCGGATATAAAAAACATTACTTTTGATGTCCAAAAATTAACAGCTTGGGATAGTTCTTTATTAACTTTTATTATTAAAATTAGAGATAGGTGTAAACTTGCAGATATTGTTGTTGACCAAAAGACATTGCCCCAGGGGGTTCAAAAACTTCTTGATCTTGCAAGTGCGGTTTCAGCAAGGCAGGGAGCAGAAAAACAGATAACCAAAGTCTCTTTTTTTGCCAAAATAGGCGGCTCTGCAGTTGACTTTTTTAATTCGACAGTAGAAATGGTTGATTTTATTGGTGATGCCACAATAGCATTTGGAAAACTGATTACCGGCAGATCTGCACTTCGTATTTCAAATCTTGCCTTAATTACTCAGGAATGTGGAGTACAGGCACTTCCCATAGTATCTCTTATTTGTTTTCTTGTGGGTTTGATTTTTGCCTTTGTAAGTGCCGTACAGCTTATGATATTTGGTGCACAGATTTATGTTGCAAGTCTTGTGGGATTGACCATGATTCGTGTGATGGGTGCTGTTATGGCTGGAGTTATTATGGCAGGTCGCACTGGTGCAGCTTTCGCCGCACAACTTGGAACAATGGAGGTAAATGAAGAGATTGATGCCCTTAAAACCATGGGGATTTCACCCATGGAGTTTCTTGTTCTTCCAAGAATAATAGCCCTCGCTTTAATGATGCCCCTGCTTTGCCTTTATGCTGATTTAATGGGTATATTGGGGGGGATGGTTGTGGGTGTATTTATGTTGGACTTAAATATTATAGAATATTATAATATGACTTGCAGTTCAATTAGTCTAAATGATTTTCTGGTAGGACTTTTCCAAAGCAGTGTATTTGGAGTATTGGTAGCACTTTCCGGCTGTCTTAGGGGAATGCAATGCGGTCGCAGTGCATCGGATGTAGGTAATGCTGCAACATCAGCAGTTGTTACAGGAATTGTTTGTATTGTTATAGCAACTGCCGTTATAACCGTTGTTTGTAATGTATTGGGGATTTAATGAATCAGCTTGAAGTTTGCATAACTGTAAATAATTTAACTATGGCTTATGGAAGTTTTGTAGTGCAAAAAGATCTTTCATTTACCATTAAAGTCGGAGATATTTTTATTATCATGGGAGGCAGTGGGTGTGGTAAAAGTACGCTTCTTCGACATATGGTAGGATTAAAACAGCCGGCAACAGGAGAGGTGTTATACAAAGATGTAAGCTTTTGGGAGAGTCAGCAGGACGAAAGACAATATTTGATGAGAAATTTCGGAATACTGTACCAAAGTGGTGCCTTATGGAGCTCCATGACCCTTGGGGAAAATGTTGCTCTTCCATTGGAAGAGTTTACAAAACTCGGTGCCGGGGAAATTCGGGATATTGTTGCACTTAAGCTCTCCCTTGTCGGGCTTTCAGGCTTTGAAGATTATTACCCTTCAGAAATTAGCGGTGGTATGCAAAAACGTGCGGGATTAGCTCGTGCCATGGCACTTGACCCTGATATTCTTTTTTTTGATGAGCCGTCTGCAGGGTTAGATCCCGTTAGTGCTCGTTTATTAGATGATTTGATTCTTGAGTTAAGAGAAAGCCTTGGTGCTACCGTAGTAATGGTAACCCATGAGCTTGCAAGTATATTTGCAGTGGGAACTAATTCGGTTTTTTTAGATCCGGTTTCCAAAACAATGATAGCTGTAGGAGATCCAAATAAGCTACTTGCTGAAAGTAAAGATTCCAGGGTAATTAATTTTCTTACACGGGGAGTTCGTAATGGATAGTGGAATGTGTAAGCGTTCACAATACCTCATCTTCGCATAAACAGCTTGTCATATTAGGCCAACTATTATATGACAAGCCGGTTATGCGAATGTAAGGCACTTGTGAACGCTTACAAATGTGAGATTACTGAAAAATCATATTTCTTGTTCGTGAATGGTTACCATTTTTTGTTGTGACGTATTTATTCGCCGTGGCAAGTTTATATGAAAGTAGGGGCAAACTCTATGTGGTTGCCCAATAAGTATGTGCCTAACTTTCACATTTTGTTGTGGCGTACTATCCGCCATGGTGGTTATATGGAAAGGAGAACTGATAAAATATGAGTAAACAAGCAAATAAAACTGCAATTGGAGCATTTATTATCGGTGCGGTAATCCTTGTAATAGTGGGAATTGTGATTTTTGGTTCAGGAAATTTTTTTGCTAAAAAAAATCCCTTTGTAATGTATTTTGAAGGTTCTGTAAATGGTCTTAACGTTGGTGCTTCAGTTGTTTTCAGAGGCGTTAAAATTGGGAGAGTAACATCTATAAAAATATACGAAAATGTTGATGATATGACTTTTTCAATTCCCGTTTTTATTGAAATTAATAAAAATAGTTATACTGTAACGGGAAAAAGAAAAATAATAGAATCTGTGGATGAGTTAATGGTTCAGCAGATAAAACGTGGATTGAAAGGTGAACTTCAAATGCAAAGTCTTGTAACCGGACAGCTTATGATAAACCTTGATTTTCATCCTGACAAACCGCAAAACTTAATTCAAAAAAATCCGGATTATATAGAAATCCCCACAATTGAGTCCGGTTTAAAGCAGTTAGCAAAAAAACTTGAGAAAGTACCCATAGAAAAGATATTTAATAAACTTCTTGATGCCGTGGAGGGTATAGAAAAAATTGTAAATTCAAAGGAAGTAGGAGAGATTATTTATTCTCTTAATGGTGCATCGAAGGGCTTAAACAAGATGATTGCAAATGCAGATAATCAGGTGGTTCCATTAGCATCAAGTATTGAAAATATTCTAAAAAGTGCAAGGGTTATGGTAAATAATATTAATGAAAAAATTGATCCCCTTGCTAATAACGTTACAACTACTTTAGATGTACTTCAAAAACTTGCTATTGATGTTGAGAGTGACATTGACCCATTAGTAGCAGATTTTCGAAATACCGCCAAGACAGCTGCCGTTGTAATGTTACAGGCACAAACAACACTAAAGGGGATAGAAAATATGACAAGTGATAGTTCACCTGTTATTTATAAACTTTATAATGCTTTTGATGAAATATCTGCTGCAGCTAATTCTCTTAGGCTATTGACAAATTATCTTGAAAGACATCCGGAATCTCTATTAATGGGGAAAGGAGAATAAGGGTTTATCAGGCAATAAATTGTATTTATTTTTTGCTGAACCCTAAGACAATATACTATGAAAAATATATTTTTATTTAAAATCCACCTGTTTTTTGTAAGTATTATTTTACTCTGTTTGTCAGGGTGCTCATCTAATATACCGTCAAGATTTTACCTTTTAAACACAATTTCACAAAAACCTGTGATAGAAAATAGTGTAAATGTATCCATGGGAAAAGCAATTGCTGTTGGGATTGGTCCCATTCAGACGGCAGGATACCTTGATCGTCCAGGATTGGTCATTATGGACAGTAAACAGCAACTTAAATTTGCAGAATTTGATAGATGGGCAGATTCCTTAAAGAATCAAATTCCGGTAATTCTTATGGAAAATATTGCAAGCCTTCTTGCAACTAATCAGGTTTCATTATATCCTTGGCGGACAAGTGTACCAATGGATTATCAGGTAACTGTGGAAATAATTAGATTAACTGCAAATTCTAACAGAGATGTTGAACTAATAGCAAGATGGAATATATTTAACTATAATGGTAAAAAAGTACTTGCAATGAAGTTATCAACACTTCTTGAACCTGCAAAACATTCAGGATATAGTGGTGTGGTTACTGCTCATAATAAGGTACTTGCAACACTAAGTCGTCAAATAGCACTGGAAATTAAAAAATTGGCAACCGTTCACGACCAAGAAATGTGATTTTTCGGTAATCTCACATTTGTAAGCGTTCACAAAATATAGCCCTTTTGGGCGGGAGTTA
The DNA here is from genome assembly GCA_002084385.1 of Desulfobacteraceae bacterium 4572_19. Next base: position 6,583 of record NBLS01000033.1, on the reverse strand, counting down.
TAATGGATAAATTTTCCAGTTTTCTTGAATGGGTTCAACAAAAAATGTTAGTTGTAGGGGCAGTTTGTTTAATGGGGATGGCAACTCTTACATGTTGCGATATTGTGGGCAGATTTTTTAACTATCCCATATTTGGTGGAGAAGAGATAGTTACAATTTTTGCAGTGCTTGTAATTGGCTTTACACTCCCTTATGCCCATTCTCAAAAAAGCCATATAGGTGTCGAAATGCTTACAAGGCTTTTATCGCAAAAAAAACAGGATTATATTAAAGTTGTAACTGATATAATTGCCTTGATATTATTTCTAACAGTGGCATGGAGAATGGCACTTTACGCAAGGACAATGCAACTTTCAGGAGAGGTCTCCATGAATTTAGAACTTCCAGAATATGGTGTTATTTATGTACTCTCTTTTTGTTTTGCTATTTTTTCACTGTTTATTTTTAACGATATAATTTTGTTTTTTAAAAAAAGGAAATAAGTAAAGTATGGACCCTGCAATTGTTGGAATTATCGGTATTATTATAATGTTGCTTCTTTTTATGACCAGAATGCCGGTGGCTTATGTAATGATGCTTGTTGGATTTGCTGGATTTAGTTATTTGATATCATTTAAGGGAGGGCTTAATCTTCTTTCAAGAAATATTTATGATGCATTTTCATCATATGGACTTACAACTATTCCACTGTTTATTTTAATGGGGCAGATTGGATTTAACAGTGGAATAAGCCGAAAATTATATAATACTGCATATCATTTTCTTGGCCATATACGCGGAGGCCTTTCCATGGCTACCGTTGCAACATGTACAGCTTTTGGGGCAATTTGCGGTTCTAGCCCGGCAACTGCAGCTACTATGGCTACTGTAAGTATGCCGGAAATGAGACGATATGGATATACTGATGAACTCGCTGCAGGATCTGTGGCATCGGGCGGTGGTCTTGGAATGATTATGCCACCTAGTGTGGTATTGATTGTTTATGGAATATTAACGGAGCAATCTATCGGAGCGTTATTTGTTTCCGGAATTTTTCCGGCTATTCTTCTTACAATTCTGTTTATACTTACAATTTATATTATTTGTTTTTTTTCACCCGAGCAAGGACCTCCCGGAAAAAAATTTACATTAAAAGAAAAAATTAAATCTCTGGCAGGATTAACTGATACCATTCTTGTTTTTATGCTTGTTGTAGGAGGGTTATTTAAAGGTTTTTTTACGCCCACTGAAGCTGCATCAGTTGGTGTTATAGGTATCCTTGCAATCTCTCTTATCAGACGACAGCTAACATGGAATGCTTTTGTAAAATCTTTATATGAAACATTAAGAACGTCTTGTATGGTTTTGTTTCTTATTGCCGGTGCAATAGTATTTGGTAAATTTCTTGCAGTAACAAGAATTCCTTTTGACCTTGCTGCATGGATCAGCAGTTTTGATTTACCCTCTTTTGTAATTATGGGCATGATAATTCTGATATATTTTATAGGCGGTTGTTTTATGGACTCCCTTGCACTTATTATGTTGACCATTCCGGTTTTTTTTCCGGTAGTCATAGCAATGGGATACGATCCTATCTGGTTTGGCATTATTATTGTTTTAATAACTGAAATGGGAGTTATTACCCCACCTGTTGGAATAAACGTATATGTCGTGTATGGAGTTTCTCAAAATGTGGTGGGAGATATCTCCCTTGAGTCAATTTTTAAGGGAATAATTCCGTTTATATTTGCAACAATTATTGGAATCGCAATTTTATTTGTTTTCCCACAGATTATTCTTTTTTTACCTGAGTTAATGTATTAGACGTAGGGGTAAACCTGTGTGTTTGCCCAATAAGCATATACTTTCATATTTTGTTGTGGCGTAATGAAAATTTTCACTTTTGTTATGGTGTATATTCCCTATGACAAGTTTATAAAATAAGGAGATAGACAGTGGCTTTAAGTAAAGAATTGCTTGAAATATTAGCATGTCCGAAATGTAAAGAGAGTGTGGTTTTAACTGATGCAGGAGATGGTCTTGTGAAATTGCCCGATCCGGCAAAACTTGTAATTAGCTTGTTTATGAAAGATAAAGGTAGTCTTGATTTTGCTGCAAGAAAATTAGAGAGTAAATTTGGCAAAATTGATATGGCAAGTTCATGGTTTGATTTTGATTATACTTCCTACTATGAAAAGGAGATGGATGGACCTCTTTTCAGACGAATTCTATCTTTTGAGCAACTTATAGAACAAGAGGATCTTGCTAAAATTAAGATTTTTACAAATTCAATAGAGCAAAAAACAGCGATACAAGGTAAAAGAGTAATTAATATTGATCCGGGGTATATGTTGTTATCACGTTTTATTCTTGCTACGGGTAAAGATTTTTCCCACAGGATATACATAGGATGCGGTATTTATGCAGACCTTACCCTGATTTATAATAAAGATGGGTTCCAGACGTTACCATGGACATATCCCGATTATGCACACCCATTATTTTGTGAATATCTTGAAACCGTGCGAAATAAGTATCGTATTGTTTTTAAAAAATATAAGGGCTTAGGGTTCACCAAAAAATAACTTGTCTTATTGAGTAAGGTAAAAAAAATATGATAAAAAGTATGACTGCATTTGCAAGTGTTACAGAAAATATGAATGATTGTACGGTTCTGATTTGCCAACATCTGATTCAGATTTAAATGGCTCTTTAAGTTTACCGATGTTTGAAATAGATAAGGTTCGAGCTCTATCATATTATAATTGCCTTGTTGAATTAAAGAAAATGTTTGACCTTGAAGGAAAAATAACTATTGATCAACTTTGTGCCGGCACAGAGATAATAAACAAGGTGGAGTTAGAAGATAATTTGGAAGAACAATGGCCGTTGATTTCACAGTGTGTGCAAAAATCTCTTGAAAAACTCGATAAAATGCGTAAAACTGAAGGTGAATTTCTTGCTGAGGATTTTATTAAAAGATTAATGTTTATTGAAAACAGCATAAAACAGATAGAAGATGGAAGTTGTGATCTCCATGCTCAATATTTCCAACGTTTAAAAGAGAGAATAAATACGTTGACAAAAGGTACCGTAGAGTTAGACGAGGCAAGAGTTGCTCAGGAAGCAGCATTTCTTGCAGATAAAAGTGATATTTCAGAGGAAATTGTAAGGGCAGTAAGTCATATTAAGCAGTTTAGAGATATTTTGGTATCAGAAGCTGTGGTTGGAAAAAAACTTAATTTTTTAATTCAGGAATTTAATAGAGAGTTTAATACTATAGGATCAAAAACCGGAAGTGCTGAAATTTCACGTTGTGAAAGCGTAGGAATACTGTCGTATTTTGAGCTTTCACAACGTAATCCAATTAGACATATCGGCGTTTAAGAAGTACAAGTTATTTTTTTGTGAGCCCTAAGGGTTTACAAAAAAATAATGGGAGTCTAAGGATGCAAGAAGAACTGAATATCTTAAAAAAACAAGCTTTGCTTAATGTTTGAAAGATGAAGCAAGAGATCTAAAAAAACTTTTGGATGTAACCCATGGTCGTAAAACACGTTCAATAATTATTTTAGACAGCAATCATGTAGTTCTTTCTGCCATTCAGGCTGAAACAGTATCAAATAGATATTTAGCTTTAACAGAGGGAAAAGTGAAAGTTGAAAAATGAAAACGAAGAGTTGATAATGAGTACTAATTTAAATAATCATCATGGCAGGCTTTTTATTATTTCTGCACCTTCAGGAACAGGAAAAACTACTTTAAGTCAGATGTTATTGAAAAACGTTCCCGATATGATTTTTTCCATATCGCATACCACAAGAAATATAAGAGATGGTGAGCAGGATGGAGTGGATTATTTTTTTATTGAAAAGGAGCTTTTTCAGCAAAAAATCAAAGAAAATGTGTGGGCGGAGTGGGCAAAGGTACATGGTAATTATTATGGAACATCAATGGAATTTATTGATAAAAAACTGGAAGCTGGAATTGACGTGCTTTTAGATATTGATGTCCAGGGTGCAAAACAGATTGTAAAAAAATACCCTGATTGTATTACTATATTTATAATGCCACCATCTATGGATGAATTAAAAACAAGACTTATTTTACGAGGGACAGATAGTCGTGAAGTAATTGAAAAACGTTTAAATAATGCAGAACAGGAAATAGCACAAAAAAATTTTTATAAATATTGTGTGGTAAATGATAATATACAGATTGCAGCAGATGAATTAATAAATATTGTGGTAAATAAAAAAATAAAATGAAAAGAAAAAAAAGTGAAATACTTTTTGGAATAAATTCTGTTTATGAGGCTTTAAAAGCAGGTCGTAGAAATTTTTTTAATCTTTACATATTGCAAGATAAAACCAAAGGAAAATCAATAAAGTGTGCTGAACGAATAAAACCAATTTTTGATCTTGCAAATACAAAAAAAATTCCGATGATAAAAGTTACAACTGCAGAACTTGCATCCATGGTTGATGGAAAACAACATCAAGGGGTTGCAGTTACTGTATCAAACTATCCATTTGTTGGTATAAATGATATTTTGCAAACACAAAAAAAAGATGTTACAAGCCCGTTTTTTTTACTTTTGGATGGAGTTGGCAGTATCAAGAGCTTCTGCCGGTGCTTTGGAGCATAGTAAAGTTGCCCGTGTAACAAATATGGTAAATACTATTGTAGAGTTAAAAAAAAAAGGATTCTGGATTGCCGGTTTAGATGCCCATGGCGATTCTACTCTTTTTAATATGGATTTAAAGATACCATTAGCTGTTGTTATAGGAGGAGAAGATAGGGGCATTCGGCCACTTGTAAAAAAACATTGTGATTTTCTTGTTTCAATTCCTCAAATAGGCAGTTTTAATTCATTGAATGCATCAGTTGCAGGGGCAGTTGTTATGTATGAAGTATTAAGGCAGAGAATGTAGGTGTTTACAAGCTTTTCATGTTTGCATAAATGGTTATTGAATATAACTTGCCATGGCGGATAATATGCCACAATAAAAAATGAAAGTCTTTATAATACAGCGTTTCTATGGACTTTCATATAATCGCCACGGCGAATAGTACGCCACAACAAAAAATGAAAGTCTGTACAATGTGGCTTTTTGATGGACTTTCATAGAAAAATTATAAAGGAAAAAAAATGACAAAGATTCAAATGAAAACACCTCTTGTCGAGTTGGATGGTGATGAAATGACAAGGGTTTTATGGCCGGTTATTAAGGAAAAACTTATAGAGCCGTTTGTGGATTTAAAAACCGAGTATTATGATCTTGGTATAGAAAAAAGAGATGAAACCCATGACCAAATTACAATTGATGCAGCAAATGCAATTAAAAAATATGGTGTGGGTGTAAAAAATGCAACTATTACACCTAATGAGGAAAGGGTAGAAGAGTATGATTTATTAAAACAGTGGAAAAGTCCTAATGGAACAATCCGACATATGTTAGATGGAACCGTATTTAGAAAACCTATTATTGTAAAGAATATAAAACCCGCTGTTAAATCATGGGAAAAACCAATTGTTGTGGGAAGACATGCATATGGTGATTTTTATAAAAATGCTGAAATTAAAACTGAAACCGGCGGTAAGGCTGAGATAGTTTTTACTGATGCAAAGGGTAATGAAACAAGGGAAACAATCGTGGAGTTTGAAGGACCTGGTATTATTCAGGGGATGCATAATACAGAAGCGTCAATTTCAAGTTTTGCAAGGGCGTGTTTTGAGTATTCTCTTGGGGAAAAAATAGATTGCTGGTTTGCTACAAAAGATACAATTTCAAAAAAGTATGACCAAACTTTTAAAAATATTTTTGAAGAAATTTTTGAGAAAGAGTATAAAGAAAAATTTGAAAAAGCCTCAATTACATTTTTCTATACTTTAATAGATGATGTTGTTGCCAGAATGATGAAAACAGAAGGTGGAATGCTTTGGGCGTGTAAAAATTATGATGGTGATGTAATGAGTGATATGGTGGCATCCGCTTTTGGTTCCCTTGCCATGATGTCATCAGTATTGGTTTCTCCCCATGGATATTTTGAATATGAAGCTGCCCATGGAACAGTGCAGAGGCATTATTATAAACATCTTAAAGGAGAAAAAACATCTACAAATGCTGTAGCTCTTATTTTCGCATGGACCGGAGCTTTAAGAAAACGAGGAGAGTTGGACTCTTTACAGGAACTTTGTGATTTTGCAGACAGGTTAGAAGATACGGTTATTAAAACAATAGAAGACGGCTTTATGACAGGAGATCTCGCTGCAATTTGTGAACCTTCAGCAAAAGAAGTTCTTAATTCCACGCAATTTCTTGATACTATTGCACAAAGACTTGTAGGGTGAGTATGGATTGACTGCTGGGTGTTTTTTTATTGTTAAAGTTGCCTTATGTTTATACGAGAAAGCACAAAATTTAAAAAAAATAAAAAATATATCCAGCACCAACTGGTTGAATCCATCCGTACTCCGAATGGTCCGAGGCAAAAGCTGATTTTAAATCTTGGCATATTGGATATTCCAAAAGATAAATGGAAAGAGCTTGCAAATACTATTGAAAGTGAACTTCACAAAGAGATACTATTATTTTCTGGA
>NBLS01000032.1 GCA_002084385.1 Desulfobacteraceae bacterium 4572_19 | reverse complement strand
TATACATTTTTCCATTGTTTTTTGTGATTAGACTCATTAATGATTTTATGATCAAGTAATGTGTTATTTTCTGTTCGCATCTATAATTCCTTTAAATAGGCTGCTATCATTTGATTTTATTCTTTTTAATAATATCTTAAACTCTTTGAGTAGTCAAAAAAAAAGAATAGTTCTCAGATTTAAATTGGATACCAGAACCCGCTCAACCGATAATAACCTATCTGAGACAATTTTCTCTCAGCTCTTTCCCGATTGGGAATTATCATTCTTCTGCTAATTAATTTATCTACTAATTCAGAATAATTTTTGTGTGGTTTTGTGACTGAGGTTTGGGCTTTTTTTTCAATTGGGGTTTGTTGGATTTTTTAAAAAGTATTTAATGCTTGACTTCTAATCGACATTCTTATATTTTAAATAAATTGTGTTAAATTGTATTAGCACGTAGGTTTCCTCTCAAGGCGTATATTCCCGACAATAAAAGCGGCATTACCCCCCAAAGTTAGAAACTTGTATTTTTTATTTTTTTTTAGGAGATTGCCAATATGGCTAACGGTATCGTAAAATGGTTTAACGACTCAAAAGGTTTTGGATTTATCGAACAACAGGACGGTGGAAAAGATGTATTTGTACATCATTCAGGTATTAATTCAAGCGGTTTTAAATCCCTTAATGAAGGGGATAGTGTTACATTCGACATTGAAGAAGGCCAAAAAGGTCCTGCTGCAACAAATGTAACCGTGGTTTAATAGACTGTTTTATTTGCTTTAAAAAAGTCATCTTGATGACTTGAAAAATAAAAGACCCTGAACAGAATATAGTTCAGGGTCTTTGTTGTTTTTACTAAACGCCCTTTCAGATATCTTCCATTAGGGGGTCTTGATGCCTCAAGGCTTTTCTTGAGGCTCTATCTACGAGTGTGAATAGTTTATCTAACTCATCTTTTTTATGAGATTTTTTATGACCACGTACTTTTACAAATTCGCAGTCTAATTGATCTACTATTTCAAAAAATTCCTGATATAGTTTGTAATTTTTAATACGCGTATTTTGTTTGGATCGATAATTATTTAGCTCAAGCCGGGAACGCCTTCCAAAAAGTCCTATAATATTTTGAGAATCTGTATAAACCACTACTTTTTTACCCAAACTTTGAATACTGGTTAATGCCCAGAGCAAGGTCTGTAATTCCAGTTTAGTTGAACTTGTCTGTTCAAATTTTTTCACTTTTACACGCATTTTTAATAATTCAAAAGAGAGTGGTTCGGGTGGTATGGACAAATAAGCCCCATATCCAATTTTTGACTGGGGATTTACACTTGCATCTGTAAATAGTTTTAAGGTCGTCATTGAGATTAGGTTCTTTTATGCTTGGATATTAGTTTGTCCAGATGACCTGCAAAAGCATTTCGATGCTTTTGGTTTAATGCCGGCGGGCCACCGGTATCGATGCCGCTTGCCCGCAAGGTGTCCTTGAAATCTCTAATGTTCAGACGTTCTCTGATATTGTCTGGAGAATACAATTCACCACGAGGGCTGAGCGCATGGCCTCCCTTTTCTAACACCTGAGCTGCCAAAGGGATATCGCTTGTAATGACAAGGTCTTCCGGTTCAAGTCTTTTCACAATCTCATTGTCAGCAACGTCAAAGCCAGGTGCGACCTGCAATAGCTTGATCCACTTTAAACGTGGGATGCGTATGGGTTGATTTGCAACAAGTGTTATTTGCAGCCTTGTACGCTGGGCTGCTTTATATAAAATATTTTTAATTACCACAGGGCATGCATCTGCATCTACCCATATTTTCATTTATACTCCTTTGGGTAAGTTGATAGCTTATTGTACAAATTCCTAATTTTTATGTAGTATAACTCTTTTTGAATCAGGAGACCAACCCTTTAAAAACCAATATTAGAATTTGAGGCCAAATTATAATGACAAAAGAAATTTATGATTATGAAGTCAGGTGTAAGACCTGCTATAAAAAATTTAAAACTCAGCTTTTTGAAAGCCATGACAAAAATTTATGGCTTGTGGATAAAAAAGACTGGTATTGCGAAACATGCAAAACCGAGTATTTTGAAAAACAGACATCCAAATTGACAAAATCTCATGCCAAAATAGGCTTTCCCGCACTCACTGGTACCCCAAAAAGAGTTTCATGGGCAGAAAAAATCAGGGCTGAACTGATCAACAAAGTAAGCTTTTTGAAAAAAAATCTTGTATTTAAAAGTGACAAAGAAAAAGAAATATCAGATCTGGCATTTAATTTATTTTTACAAGAGTGGCAGAAAAAAACAGAAGCAAAATGGTGGATAGATAATAGAAAAATGACTGTTCGGGATATCTCTGATAGAATTAAAAAATTAGCAGGCTCCCTCGATTAAATGAATAATTGTTTGTTTTTGTTAAATCCCTTTTTTGTATTGAGTGTTGATTGAGGGATGAATAACTTGTTTGAGCTCCTTTTTTGAATCAAGGTTTTCATTAATAAGGTTTTCAAAAAGCCTTATTATGCCTGTTTTATCCATTTTTATTTTAGTTTTGGTTTTTATATCCCTTAAATCAATGAAAAAATTGGAAAAAATATTGGGGATCTCTTTAACAATATCTGTATTCAAAAAATTGATATTATTATAGATACTATGGTAATTCCCCTTTGTTTTTTTTATTAAAAGCGGCTGATTTTTTAAATTTGTAATGGATGAATATTTTTCACATTTTTGAATACACTCCTCATCCATTGTATTTTTTTCACATCCAACAACCTGATGAAGTAAACATTGTCTGCTGGTCATCAGTAAAACAGGGTGGTAGATACTATAGTACAGTTTGAAATTCTCAGGCTTAATAATACTTTTTATCTGATTTTTACTGATTTCATTAGAAATAAATGAGCCACAGCTGTTAAAATTTTCTTTTAAGCATAAAAGGCTAAAGGAATTAACAATATTAAGATAGGGTCCTGCAATCCAGGGGATTGCCTTTTGATAAGCTTCATAAGCTATTCCGGTATTATTGGTTACAATAAGTTTTGGCTGTACCTTTTCAAGAAATTCTACGGCAGCCGTATAGTTTTCTCCTATCAAAACAGAGGGGAACCAGGGAATTAATTTTTTATTTTTTAAGAAAAAATCTAACAGGTTTAAAGATTCATTTTTAAAACAATTGGGAAGTTGAAAAAAAATCTCGGCACAAGTTTCATTACATAAACCCACATCCTTTTGAGAAGAGATTAATGCAGATAGCCTGGGGGGCTTTTTAAGTGTATTTTTATTTAAAAAGGGAACATCAATGGGGTCAATCATCTCTTTTGAATCATTTAAGATGAATAAAAGTTTCTTTTTTATTGAAGTGATCTCATTAAAGGGGATAAAGAGATCTTTTTCAAGATGTTCTAATTCTAAATGCTCAATGGTGTATTCCGTATCATTTACGGCTTTAAGTCTTTCTAATAAAACATCGTAAGTGAGGCACCTGGCAATACTGTTCTTTTTTTTGGGGGCAAGATTGGTTTTGGAAAGCATAGCAAATGAAGTGTCCGATGTTTTTACCAATACGTTTAAAGGCGTACCAGTTTTACCTGAAATACTGATTGTTAAGGGGATTCTGGCGATACTTAATTGTTTGATTTTATGGTTTACATTTGCTGTAATTTCTTTTTTTTCTTCATAAAGTGCCTGCTTGTCTTGTTCCATTTTTTTATTCGTAGCATAGGTATTAATGTCAGAAAGATGTTTAATTGAATTATCCCGGGGATTATCAATAAACATGTCTTTATTAATATTTCCCTTTAAATAGGCATTTGAAAAGTCCCGGTTAAAGACTTTATAAAGATCATAGTTGTCAGTATTCAGTCTGTTTTGATCATAAAAACTTTGGAGTTGTTTTTTCCAGCATTTTACCACTGTATAAACGTAATCAAGCCGCTTCATTCTTCCTTCAATCTTTATTGAGTCAACTTTTGCATCATATAATTCTTTTAGATCAAAATAGGCTGAATTGTCTTTAAGATTAAGGGGGAAATTTTTATTTTCCAAGGTAGGCAAATACCTGTCTCTACAGGGTTGGCTGCACCTGCCGCGATTTCCGGAGTTCCCTCCAAGAACAGAACTCATGTAACAAATCCCTGAAAAAGAGATACAATAGGAACCATGGATAAAGACCTCGGTTGACATATTATTTTTATGCCCGGTTAAAGCCAATGCCTTTATCTCATTAATATTTAACTCTCTTGACAGGTTGACCCGGGTGGCGGTCAGTTTATTTAAAAAACTTACCTGACCTTCATTATGGGTATTAAGCTGAGTAGAGGCATGTATTCTAAGATTTTTAAAATATCTTGATAATAGATAAAACAATCCTAAATCCTGAACAATTACCCCATCGATGTTAGTGTTAATCAGCTTATTCAACAGGCGTATAAGAAAGGGGATTTCACTTCCCACTATCAGTATATTGAGGGTTAGATACACTTTGCAGTTATGCGTATGCCCAAGATGTATAATCCCATTTAAATTTTCAAACTCTATGTTTGTGGCACGGTTCCTTGCATTAAATTGATTCAAACCACAGTATACAGCATCTGTCCCTGCGATAATTGCCGCTTTTATAGACTCAATATCTCCACCCGGTGCCAGCAATTCAATTTTTCTTTTTTGGTTTTTCATCATCTGTTAATCGTTTATCCAGAACAGAGAACACAACTTCAAGCCTTAACCGTTTTACATGATCAGGTTAACACCTTTATAATTTCAATCAAACAGTTTTGTCTTTCTGTATAGAATATATCGTTGTTCTTTTTCAATAATTTTGATAAATGACAGTCACGATTTGGTGAAACATGATCTGTCCTTCATGCAATAACAAAATGATTGAAAAAATGAGAAGGAGCTTTAAAATGGTTGAAGAAGTTTCTATGAAAAACACTAAAAAAGAAATGCTGGAAATCATCAATAACCTACAGCAGCAAATCATGGAAAAGGAAAAGACGAAATTAGATCCCGAGAAAATCAAGGAAAAAACAAAAAACATTGAAACTTTACAGACAGCTGAGCAGACGGCTTCCTCAGATCTAAGCACCCAGATACATAACCTCAAAACTTCAATAAACAAGGAACTTACAGCACTTACTGATAAAATTGAGGCTGAAGCTGAAAAATATGAAAATCTTAACCAGGCAATTAAGTTAAAACAGGAAGAACTTAATGAAATTTATGGGATTGAAAAAGAGGCTGCCAATTTAGTAGCAATAATAGAAGCACAAAACTATGCAAAAGAAAAATTTGAAGCTGAAATGGCACAAAACCGCGAAGACCTCACCAGTGAACTTAGTGAAAAACGTACCAAACAGGAAAACAACCTGTTAACAACCCGTGAAAAACTTGAAACCCATATATCAGAAACTAAAGCAAACTGGGAAAAAGAAAAAAAAGAATACCTGGAGGCATTGACTGAGGAAAAGACTAAAGCTAAAAACCAAAGAATTCGTGAAAATGAAGAATACGAATATCAGATGAAAAGAACTCAAGAAATTGAAAAAAATAAATTCTCAGATGAGATGAATATTCTTGATAAGGAGATAAAACAAAAGGAAGAGCATTTTGAAAAATTCCAGCAATCAAAGACCATTGATCTGAATGAAAGAGAAAAACGTGTGGCAGAACGAGAACAAAAAATGGAACAATTGCAGGAACAAGTTAATTTTTTCCCTGAAGAACTCGAAAAAAAAGTAACTTCGTCTATAAAAGAAACCCAAAAGAATATTACAGACCGCTTCAACCAGAAAGAAGCTCTTCTGGTCAAAGGTTTCGAAGGAGAAAAAAATGTTCTAAGAGCTCAAATTACTGCTTTGGAATCACTAAGCAAAGACCAGGCAAAACAAATAGAAAAACTCAACAATCAGCAGGAAAAAGCATATAAACAGGTCCAGGAGATTGCCAGCAAAGCCGTTTCGGGGGCTACAGAGCGTCCCCGGAATATAACTGTTAGAGCAGCAGAAAGTGACAAGAATAGTTGATTTATACTTTGAAATGATTATTTGAGGAAAATCTATAAATAAAATGCAGTTTGTATTTTTCAAAAACCAATTTGCTCCTTATCTGCCTTCAATAATCAAATCTGTTTTAATCGTTCTAATAATTTGTTGTGTTTTAATTCAACCCATGCGCACTATCAGCTTTGATAGTCACAGCTTAACAAGAATTGATGAAAAGTGCATAAAATATCTTGACCAAACATTACTCAGGGCTACTATAGCATATGGTCTGTGCCGAGCTACCAATGCAGCTGTTTCCTTTCTTCAGGTATTGGTACCATCACTTTGAACCCTTTCGAATTTTTAGATCCATTAAATGATCTTGTGGAAAGGTTCTCATGGATTTTACTCGCAGCAATGGCATCAATTGGGATTCAGGAATTTCTTATAAGATTTATACCGGACTCAATTGTTAATTTTATACTATTACCTGGATTGATTATGTGGTTAACAGGCCTGTGGACGAATAAATATTTTAAGATAAATTTATTAAGCATAGGCAAGCAATTTGTCTTATTAGCTGTTATTTTACGTTTTATTATCCCGGCAGAAGTGGCCGTTAACAATTGGATATATGATTACCATTTAAAAAACAAATATGACCAATCGATAAATCATATACAGATAAGAGTTGAAGAGATAAAAGAGAAAGCCCCGGTAGAGGAGTTATCAACAGTAGATTCTGAAGGAGAGCAACATCAACAAAAAAATGGAACCTGGAATAAAATAAAAAGCAATTTTGCTAAAACTCAAAATGCATTTAGTGTGGTTGGTGATATGAGTTCAAAACTGATGGAATTTAAAGATTGGTTAAAAACAAAAATCCCGGACTTGTTTGACAACTTTATCTCTTTAATAATTGTGTTCATTATTAATACCATTTTTTTACCAGTATTTACTTTATGGCTCATTGTTTATTTGCTTAGAATAATAACAGATTCTCAGTTTGGACGCGAAGCAGAAAAAAAATTCAAAGGGAAGGTCTTTCAAAAAACTTGATACAGATTTATTTTTTCAGGGGTCGTAATAATCCTTCCTGAGCCACACTTGCAACCAAAACCCTGTCCCGTGTATAGATTGAACCGATATTCATTCCTGCTTCCTTTTCCATATCAAATCAAATGCTTTCCGGCTCTCAATCAGATCATTGGGGTCTTCAGAGAAAATTTCAAGGGTTACCGTATCATTGTATCTGATTTCTTTAAGTATTTTTGCCAATCGGACAAAATTGATGGATCCTTTTCCAACAGGGAGATGATCATCCCGTTTACCTGCGTTGTCACTTAAAAAGGAAGTATATCACAAATTATGATTTCAAGCAGCATCTTGTCAACACAGGAAAAAAGCCTTATCATTTAAAACAGTTTTTTGTATAATGATTTTTTAATGATGTAGTGATGACCATTTTTTTGGAGGAAGTAATGAAAGTAGCCTTTCCTGTTAAAGAGGATAAAGGGTTGGAAAGTTTCATTGATGACCATTTTGGTGTTGCCAAAACTTTTTTGATCGTGGATATGAAAACCCGAGGACTTGAACTCAAGGACAACCGAAAACTTTTAGCTGAAGGGTCTAAGTGTAAAACCGGAGTGTTCAAAAAAGAGGACCAGGTTGATGCGGTTGTTACCCAATGCATGGGAGACGGGTCCCAGAGAAGTCTTACCTCATCTAATATAAAAGTGTATCAGGCACAGGGAAATACCATTCTGAAAAACCTGGAACTTCTTGAAAAAGATGAACTCAAGCTCTTCCATATATTTGATTTCTGCCAGACCAAAAAAAATAAAAAAGAAGGCGGATGCGGTCATCATCATTGATTTACCTTGTTCCTGCAACTTGCTAAAAACCC
>NBLS01000031.1 GCA_002084385.1 Desulfobacteraceae bacterium 4572_19 | reverse complement strand
AGCCCATTTATTAATCATCGTCAAGTGGGCATTGGTTTAAACCGTAAACAGGTAATTGATAAACAGTTTTATGTTAAAAATGATTACTCATTTTCTTCAAAGAATGAAGAGCTAAGTTTTGGTGTAATATGTTTTTTATCTGAAAATGTCAAACTTGCGAATTCAATTACCCTTGGTGGTGAACAATCTGTTTTTATGATAGATAAACAACCTTTAAATGATATAACGGCATTTAATGATTATCAATTAATAAAAGATTTAAGCTCACCAAGCTTATTAGAAGATGATCATGAGCTTAATATTAATGGGCCATGCAAGGTAGTTACCCTTTCTCCGGTTATTTCCAAAGATATTAAATGGCTTGAATCTTCATCCCACGGTATTGCAAAAGAGATTTCATCTTTGCGTATGATAAACCCTCCCGGAACAAATTCGATAAAAACAGATGCGTATCGAATTTTTCCGGCCGCATCGGTAATTTATGTACAAGAAGGTAAAACTCTTAAAAAACCAAATATTCCACTTGCCATAAAAATAGGACTAAATAAAATGATCCACATACCTGTAAAATCTGTTACGGAGGATTAATTTTCATTATGAAAAAAAATCTAATACAATATAAATCTAATGTTTAAAATTTTTTAATAAATAAAGGGGATGTGAATATGTTTAAATATAAAAATTACTTAATAGAAACTTTAACAGATACGCATGTAGGTTCGGGAGAGAGTTCAGCAGTTGCAGACAGCACCATTCAAAAAGATCCGGTTACAAATTTTCCAATATTCAGAGATTCGAGTCTTAAAGGTGCCATAAAAGATCATATGAGAACTTACTTAAATGATTTAGAGGCTATTGATCAAAACCAATTGTTGCAGGGCAGTAAAGGTCTTAAAAGATCAACCTTTGATATGGTTTTCGGACCCGATGCAAAAACTGCTGCAGAAAATACTTCTCAATATCCAAATGAAGGACTGGTTAGATTTTTCGATGCCAGAATTTTAACTATCCCGCTCCGAGCTTCCAAACGTGTATTTTATAATGCAACATCTCCACTGTCTGTAATGGAATACTTAGATTTTTTATTACGTTTTAACTGCATTACTAAAGATGAAGAAAAGAAACAAATAGAAATTTTAAAACAATTTTTTACAAATTTAACAAGTTTATTAAATTCTGATAATGCAAAGGATTTTATTGTATTTAATATAGATATAAATAATTTAATTATAGAGGAGTTTGAAAATGGTATATCCAAGTCTAAAGGAGATGAATTTTTTCAAGAATTAGATTATGATGAACTTTGCAGTGCTGCAAATCGTTTTCTTGCTCCACAGGGATCTGATAATAATATTTTATCTTCCATTGCAATCTTTTCAGATGAGGTATTTTCTGGTATTTGTGAAGCATGGCTTCCTGTAAAAGCAAGAAATTGTGTGGAAAAAGGCAAAGAGAATCTATTCTATGAGGAGGTTTTACCAAGACGGTCTGTATTATGGTTTATGACAGGAGAATTTTGTCATTTTTCCAATGATGACAAACAGTGGTTTGAAAAGGGTTTTGCTTTTTTTAACAATAAACTTACCAATAATTTAATTCAGGTAGGCGGAAATGCCTCCACAGGACATGGAGTTATAACCATAAAAGAAAATGGAGGTATGTGATGATAAATCGTAGAATCGAATTAATGTCAGATAAAGCCATGGATGTAATAGATGATATGGGCTTTTTTAAGGTGGTTGAAGGAAAAAAAGTAATACCTTCAAAATATTTTGGATATATGGCATCTTTTGGACCATCTGTTATTCAGTCAAGTTTAATGCAAACTTTAAACGCTTATAACAAAGAATCGACAAAAGAGGGTCAGGAAAGAAAGAAAATTTTAACTTTTATGGGAAAAGTTATGGATGAATCGGGTTGTTTTAGCGAGCAGCAAAATAATCAATCGGATAATGAAAATGAAGATAATAATAAAAATAAACAATATGCTGAAATGCTTATTACTTATGTTAGAAATAAAGTCGGCACAGCAAGCACACCTGCAATAACAAGAATATTTATTCGTAAGTTGGTGTTAGATTATGCAACTGCCTGTAAAAATATTATGCAGACTTATCCCAAAGAAAAAACATCCACAGAGGTGCAACAATGATCCCAACAAACGCAGGACATTTGTATTATGTTATAGGAAGTGGAGCACAAGAAAATAGAGACTTTGGTAAAGGACTCGATAAAGCCAGCATTTACGATCTTATTGGCAGTAATAGTGCTGAGTCAGAAAATACAAAGTATAAAAACGCAATAACCTACATTGAAAATTATTTTGCAATTAAAGGTGCCTGCTGCATAGATTTTAAAACCACATACCCCGGGCTTCTCATGGGTTCTGGAAATCTTCATCCTGTCTCTGAACAGGTTAGTGATGATAATAAAATTTCTGATTTTCAAAATGGATTTACTTTTGACTGGACTACAGGGTTGCCGGTAATTCATGGTTCTTCGGTTAAAGGTGTTATACGAAATGTTTTTCCAAAAGCAAATGATTTAGAAAATGTGAAAAAAGGTAAAACTGCATATCTTCAAGAAATTTTAAAGGACAGTTTAATACCCAGTGAATTTAAAGTTTTTTCTGATGAACTTGAAAATTCTAATACGAAAGAGTTTATTAAAAAACTGGAACATACCATGTTTGAAGAAAATGATATATATCACGATGCTTATATTTGCAAATTTCCAAAAAAAAGTGGTGAATTTTTTGCCGAAGATTATATCACACCACATGAACACCCTTTAAAAGAACCTAACCCAATAAGATTTTTAAAAATTGCTCCAAATATTGTATTTCGATTTCAATTTATACCCAAAGAATCTGCTGTAATGGACATTACAATCACTCCTGCACATAAACTTAAACTTTATGCACAAATATTAGAGCATTTTGGAATTGGTGCGAAACGAAAATATTATGGTGAATTAAAGCCTGTTACCCAATGATGACACTGAGCTCGCACTATTTCAGCATACAATATATTGCGGTATAATATTGTTAAAAAACCATAATATACTGTTGTTTTTTGATGCTTTGGAACGGTGTGAGCCCAGTACCTGTAAATTATCATGATTGCTTTAGAATAAATGAACTTACGAATTTAATAAAAGAAGAACTTTATCATGAATACACAAATTTTTAAAAGTAAATTATTGCCGAGCGGACACTTATATTGTCCTAAAGAATTTATCAAAAAAAATGTTCATTTTAAAGTTACTGTAATTTTTGAAGATTTAGATGTTGAAGCATCAAAAGATGATATTGAATTATCAAATATAACTGATATTTCACATGATGTTTTTTCCAATGAGGAGATAAATTACTATCTTAATTTAGAAGAGATATGAAAAAATATCAACGTGGTCAAATTTGGAATGTAATTTATAAACCCTACACATAGATCATGTTTAAATTATTTATACAATAGTTAAATATCTTTCAGATGAAGTACATACTTTCAAAGAAAAATATTTCGTGTATGTGTAAGGCGATGATACATAAAAAAAGGATTTTTTTATATGGTCAGAAAAAAAACAGGAGTGTTGTGGGTTTCCGTATCGGGTGAAAGTGTAGCTGAAACAATTAATACATACTGGTATTTTTGTGAGAAAGAAAATAAAAAACCCGACAAGGTTTTATTATTGCATCCTTCAACAAAAATAGTTGACAAAGATAAATATCTTCATGGTTTTATAACAGTTTCAGGTAAGTTCAATAAAAAGAAAAAGACCACTGTAAACTGCATAGACTATAAAAATGAAAGTATTAAAGATTTTTTAAAAAAAACAACTACGTTAATGAAAGATGCAAAAAAAGACAACTTAAAAATAATTTTTGATGTATCTCCAACACTACATGGCTTTATACCTGCTGTTTTATATAATCTGGCCATAAAATTTAATCCTCTTGCAGATACAATGTTTTATACTGAATATTCTAAACCTGAATACCGACAAAGATTTTATCCGTTAATACCCAAAAATGAGTTTCAGGTTTATAATATATTTAATGAATTATCTTAATAAATTTATTCGTTAATTCTTTAGGAAATGGAAAATAAAATATGGCAAAATATAAAGATTTTATAATGGAAAAAGAGAAATTAATGCTTCTGTTTAACGGACTTTTTGATTTTGAACAGAAAACCGAATTGCAAGTTACAGTTCCATTACTTGGCAATCTTGTTCTTTTTACGATAAAATCGGGTGGTGATAAGGTTCATTTTATTAATTTTATTAAAAATGATCACTACTATAATTATAAAAATCCTATTGTAAGGAATATGGAAACCAAGTATTTTGCAAGGGAATTGCCTGAATATAATGATATAATAAATGCATTATTTCAATCGGATATATTAAAAATGCAGGGAATAAAACCATTTATGAAGCTTATTGATTCAATAAGACTTCAGGATGTTACAATGGGCGGTGATGTTTATTATATTGCCCTTGATACGAACCTGCTTCGAGATAGGTTCTTTTCAACTACCATAAAAAGACTGCCTTATCATCCCAATATTGATTATGTGTTATGCAGCACAGTTCGGGATGAAATGATGAACCGTCTTGATAAAATAACACAAAATAATATAAGCAAAATGAAACCCATTGACAGCCATCTTTTACGAGATTGTTTTTTTAACCAGAACCCACTTGAAGACAGATTACGCAATATAGGCTTTCAGGAATATAATAAAATGCGTTCTGAAACGTCATGTGAAGAGATAAATGCACCTGCTTTTAAATCAAGCACTAAAAATGATCAGGTTATTTTAAAAACATACAGTGAATTTGTTGAAATGGAGAAAAAAGTAATTTTTCTTTCAAGAGATAATGAAACTGTCCGCATGATGAAAGGTGAAAATAATGTTATTCCTTTTTTAATAGAGCAATACCCTGTTAAAAAAGATTATTTTAGCACTTCATGGAATAATTGTTTTGAATTTCTTTATATTCTGGGCATACTTTTTGGTTCATTGCATATTAATCACCCAAGTGGCTTAATTATCACACTACAAAGTGTCTGGCATAAAAAAGATGCAGAAGAGTGGGAAAAAGAGCTTGTAAAGGTGAAAATAAAAATTGATAATAACGAAAACAGCAATCAGCTTAAAAATGATTACTGCAATACTTTACATAGGTGTTTAACAAGAAATTTATCTATTTTAAAATTGCTGCATTAAAACCTGTGATGGGAGGTTAAAAAGTATCTTGTTTAAATTTCAATACAAAAATGATTTTATCTGAAAGTCCATAGAAAAACTGTATTACAAAGACTTTCATTTTTTGTTGTGGCGTACTATTCGCCGTGACGATTATAATAAGACATTGCAATTTTTATTACCCTGCACAAGATCTTGGCAATAGATAAAGGTGAACATATTGAATCCTATAACTGTACTACATATTCCTCATTCTGCCAGCTTTATTCCTGTTGAAGAGCGAGAATATATTCTTTTATCTGAAAAGGAACTTGCTGTTGAGCTTCTTCGAATGACTGATTGGTTCACGGACGAACTTTTTATATCAAATAGTAAGGAAAATGAGGTGGTGTGCTATCCGGTCAGTCGTTTAGTTCTTGACCCTGAACGTTTCGAGGATGATTCTTTAGAAATCATGGCATCTCGAGGTATGGGCATAATCTACACGAAGACATCCGAAGGGCGAACACTTCGGAACGTACCTGATTTAAATATACGAAAAAAAAAGATTGAGCAGTACTATTATCCACACCATTCACAACTTTTAAGAAGAGTCGAATCTATTTTGTCTAAAAATGGGAAAGCACTGGTAATTGACTGTCATAGTTTTCCATCATCTCCGTTGCCATATGAACTTGATCAATGTAAAGATCGACCTGATATTTGTGTCGGAACAGACCCATTCCATACGCCAGTTTGGCTCACAGAGTTTCTGAAAACAAGTTTAATTAAACGGGGGTTTTCTGTAGGTATAAATTGCCCCTTTAGTGGAGCATTGGTTCCTTCCAAGCACTTTGAAAAGGATGCATCAGTTGCAGGAATCATGATAGAAATCAACAGAGGGCTGTATATGAACGAAAATACAGGTAATCGTTTATCCAATTTTAATAGCATTAAACAAACTGCGTGTGACGTAGTTTCCGAATTAACGCAGGTATTCAGTAATAATAACCCATAGGAACAAGACTATCATTATTTAAAAAAACAGAAGAGAGTACTATTAATGATAAAGACAAATGGCTTTATTTACTTAAGTATGGTGAAAATCAGGATATTGAGAAATTACCTTTAATTCTACAAACAAAAGAAATGAGGCAGGCTATGGAAATTGTACAAGGTTTCTCCAAAAGTCAA
>NBLS01000030.1 GCA_002084385.1 Desulfobacteraceae bacterium 4572_19 | reverse complement strand
TATTCCTACGCTTTCACAACGTAACCCAATCAGGCATCTCAACATCCAAGAAATACAATTTATTTTTTTGTGAACCCATAGAGCAACTATTATATGATAAGCTGTTTATGCGAAGATAAAAACTTGTGAACGCTTACAAATGTGAGATTACCGAAAAATCACATTTCTTGTTCGTGAATGGTTACAAAAAATGAAAATCTTTACAATGTGGCTTTTCTATGAACTTTCATATAAACTGCCACGGCGAATAGTATGCCACAACAGAAAATAAAAATCTTTATAATACAGTTTTTCTACGGACTTTCATATAGAAGTATTTACACTCTTTTTTTTACATAATCTGTGAATTGTTTGAGCATGCCACTCTCCCCTGCCGGAAAAAGTAGGTAGATTTAACGATACAAGATATTTGGCTATTTCATCATAGGTAGCTTTTTTAACACGCATAGTATTTATAACATCCATTATTTCATTACGAAGGTCAGGGGTAATTGAGCTTTTTTGCTCTTTTTTTTGATTTTCTATAATATTTTTCATTTGAGTAAATTTTTCTTTATCTTGTTCTCTGTTTTTTGTTTCAGAAAATTGCGGACTAACAACATCTGACTTATATGCTCTCTTTTCATTAGGTGTAATACTTACGCTCTCTTTTGTACCATTTGTATGATCAGCTTCATAAGATATATTTTCACTAACAAGATACTGGAGACACCCTGCAATATTTTCAAGGGCTATGGCCTTACGCTCCTCTGTTAAAATATTTTGTTCTTGTAGAAAAATCTGATTTTTTTGATTACCAATCATTTCATAAATAGAGTGTATTAATGACTCTACCGTATCATTGCTAAGTGCAGAAGGTTGATGCTGATTTTTATAATCCTTACGTCCCTTGTGTTGATAATCCTTTTGGTATCCATACTCTTTCTGATGATTGTAACCACGGTTTTTTTCATTTTCATGGTTATTTCCAAAACGATTACTATTTCCTTGTGATAATTCATTATTATAGTGATACGCCAACTGACTTTCTTGACTATCATCATAATTTCGACGACCACTAACTTGCCTACGATCTTTATTTAAATGAAGACTTTTAAGAAATTCATTCATAATTTACTCCTTGTTATTAAAAATTTTCGTAACCGTTCACGAACAAGAAATATGATTTTTCGGTAATCTCACATTTGTAAGCATTCACAAATGTGAACGCTTACAAATTTTCGTATCATATTTCAACTTTAACAAACACCTGCAAAAATACCTTGACAGTATAGAATAATGTTGATAAGGATTTTTTCATAGTGTTGAAGTTAATAATAGTTTTTATATGAAAGTTCATAAAAAGGCTATATTTTAGAGACTTTTATTATGTGAATATTCACCATGGTAAGCTATATGAAAGTCCATAGATTTTTTAACTTTAAAACATGGTAAAGGCGCGTAACTCAGTTGGTAGAGTGCTACCTCGACAAGGTAGAAGTCATCAGTTCAAGTCTGATCGTGCCTACCAATTAAATCTGTAATATTAAGATGTTGGGATTTACTCAAAAATAAGATAGCATAGACCGTAACATAAAAATTTCACTTCGTTGTATGCTCATCACAGTATTTCAATATGAATTCTTCGCTACGCCTTGTAAATTAATTATTAGACAGTCTATAATTTTAAATTTTGTAAGCAAACCCCAAACGTGCCTGTCAAAAAAACAGACACGTCATAATATTCAAATTAAACATAAATTATTTAAAATGTACAACTTACTGTAAATCCACCTATCCAAATGGAACCAGAAGCCGTAGCCTCGGCCTCACCGTGATAACCAGGATAAGCATATACATGATTTAAGACTTCACTTTCACCGCCGATATTCCTATCACGGATTGTGTAAGTGTATTGTAGTACAGTATCAAGAGTCCAATGCTCCAAGAAATTTAATCCAAAACCTATGCTAAAATTATTTTTGTCAGCATCAGGCCATGGAATATCAAAAGTTGCGTCAGGAATTGGGCTAGGATCAAAATAATATCCTACCCTTAATGCTAACATATCATTTACCTGCCATTCAGCACCACACTTTACCTGTACAGTATTTACCCAATTTCTGGCATTAATCAGGGCGTTACCATTTACAAGACCTGGAACCATAATCGATGGAGGAGAATCAATAATTAATGTTTGGCTTTCAACTACACTCCAGTTTGTCCATACCAAATCAGCTTCGAGTGAAAGATTGCCTTTAGGTTTAAAACGTGCTCCAATCTGTACCTGCTCAGGAAAATCAACATCATCCATTGAAATATCCGGAGCGACACCAGCCAGATTAAGCAAAGCTGCACCTGGACCTCCAAAAGACATGGTTCCTGTTTGTTTTACACTAGTACGACCCCGATAGGTCAACCCAAGGGTAAAATCATCTGATACATTACACATAACACCAAGATTAAAAGACCAGTTAAAATCATCTTCCAATTCAACATTTATTAATACAGGATTTTCATAAGGACCTAGGCCCAACTCTCCACCACCTACACCAACAGATAATCCATAATTTTGCATTTTTTGAAAAGATTTTGATTTACCAAGAGAAATACCTGCTCCAAACGAAAACATATCATTTAATTTAAAAGCAATTGTGGGGGTTACCACTTCTCTCATTATCCCAGAATAATATGTATCAAATGCACCAGGATTATCAAATGCATTTTCTTCCCACTCAATTTGAAGTCCAAAAGGAGCATATACAGCCATACCGACAACAATATTATCGGTTAATGGCATGGCACCACCCATTGAGGGAATCATCAAAATATCAGTTTTATCCTGAATGTCTGTGGGTCCCATATCCTGAATGCCGGGAGCTGACGTATTATCATATTTAACTCTATATCCCTTAGCCTGCAAACTTGGGTCTGCCATAACAACACCTGCTGACATTGTTAAGCCTTTGATTTGAGTTAAACCGGCAGGATTATAGTAAGCAGCATAAGGATCGTCTGCTGTTGCAGCATATGCACCACCGAGAGATTGTGCCCTTGCACCTATGCCATATGTATCAACATTGCCGGCCATTGCACTACCAGCAGTAAAAATAAGAGCGAGTAATACCAATAATGTTTTTTTCATCACCTAATTTTCTCCTTCTATTTCTTGTTTTTATTTTAACTTCAATTTTACCAACCAATAAATTAACTTCACGAAAAAACCTGAATTAACAATCACCTCCTTTTTTTAAAATCATTGTTTTTTTGTATCATATTTAAATTTCGTGATAAAAATGCTTTGTAAGCGTTCACAAGCACCTCATCTTCACATAAACAGCTTGTCATATATAAGACAACTATTATATGCCAAGCTGTTTATGCGAATATAAGGCACTTGTGAACGCTTACAAGTGCGAGATTACCGAAAAATCACATTTCTTGGTCGTGAACGGTTACAATGCTTTATACAGATAATAATATTGTAAGAGTGTCCCCTTATAGATACTCTTTATTATTGTAGAAAAAACCTACCATGAAACATAGACAAAATACGTTTTTTTTATAGTTAATTTCCAATTTTATATTAAGGTTCACTCAAAAATAATAAGCAAAATAAATACAAAATTGTATTATAGCTATTTATAAATTAACTCGTTCCAAAAAAACGAAACATAAGTAGTCACTTAACAACACTTTGTCCATATACCCAAAAAAATAACATACGTCAACTTTATTTTTATTATCTTTATTTTATTTATTTGGGGCTATACACATTAATAATCTCTTCTATCAACATTTCGGTATTGAACAGCCTCGGAGATATGCTCTACGCTTATAACTTTTTCACCGGCAATATCAGCTATGGTTCTTGCAATCTTTAAAACACGATTATATGAGCGAGCAGAAAGTTTTAGCTTATCTATAACATTTTCTAAAAAAGTTGTGGCGTTGTTGTCTATTTGACAATATTTTTTTATTTGCCGATTATTCATTTGAGAATTACAATAGATTTTTGTTTTGGAGAACCTTTTTGTTTGAATAGATCTCGCAATTGCGACCCGTTTTCTAATAGATAATGAAGATTCCCCCGGCTCCCCATTTAATAAATCCTTGCGATCAACAGCCGGAACTTCAATATGAATATCTATTCTATCTAATAATGGGCCTGATATTTTTGCACGATATTTTTGAATTTGTGCAGGAGTACACCTGCATTCATTATTAAGATCGGAAAGATAACCGCAAGCACATGGGTTCATTGCTGCTACAAACATAAAAGATGCCGGATAAACAATGGAGTAAGTAGCCCGTGATATTGCTACAATTTTATCCTCAACAGGTTGTCTTAAAGTTTCTAAAACATTTCGTTTAAATTCAGTTAACTCATCGAGAAAAAGAACTCCATTATGTGCAAGACTTATTTCACCCGGCCTTGGATTTCCTCCACCACCTATAAGCCCTACATCAGATATTGTATGATGAGGTGCCCGAAATGGTCTTACAGAAATCAATGGATGATCCTTATCTAACATTCCTGTAACACTGTATATGGCTGTTGTTTCAACTGCTTCTTTAAATGTCATGGGTGGTAAAATTGAAGGGAAAAGTTTTGCCAACATGGTTTTACCCGAACCGGGCGGGCCTGTCATCATAAGATTATGACTTCCTGTAGCCGCAATCTCCATAGCCCGTTTAACATGCTCTTGCCCCCGTACTTCTGAAAAATCAACTTCAAACACTTCATCCTTATTTAATATACTGCCCGGATCTGTTTTTAAAGAATCAATAGGTGAAAATCCTCTAAAAAACTCCACAGCCTGAAATAAATTTTTTATAGGCAAAACAGATATATCACTTACCACAGACGCTTCCAAGCCATTATCAAAAGGAATCATTATTCCTTTGTAGCCTGCATTTTTTGCTGCAATTGCCATAGGTAAAGAGCCTTTTACAGGTTTAACTCTACCATCTAAAGAGAGTTCCCCCGTAATTAAATAGCCGGAAACCGCATTCTGTTCAATAACACCTGTTGCAGTTAATATTCCCAATGCTATTGGAAGATCAAAACCGGTTCCCTCTTTTTTTATATCAGCCGGAGCTAAATTCACCGTAATTCTATCCAAAGGAAAAGTATATCCAGAGTTATTTATTGCTGTTTTTACCCTGTCTTTACTTTCCCGAACGGAAACTTCAGGAAGGCCAACTGTAGTAAACACTGGAAGACCATGGGAAATATCCACCTCAACTTCAACAGAATATGCATCTACCCCGGAAACAGCACTACTTAATGATTTTTCGGTAATCTCACATTTGTAAGCGTTCACAAGTGCCTTATATTCGCATAAACAGCTTGTCATATAATAGTTGTCCTATATATGACAAACTGTTTATGTGAAGATGAGGTGCTTGTGAACGCTTACCTTTTTTTCTACAACAATGTAAGAACAATCACAAGGAATTATAACTATAAAATCAATATTTTATCTTTAACAATGCAAATTTTATCTGTACTTCTTATTAATTTACTGTTACTGGTGTAAACAATATCATACGTATTGGAAAAGTTTTATATGAAAGACCATGGAAAAGCTGTATTGTAAAGACTTTAATTTTTTGTAACCGTTCACGACCAAGAAATATGATTTTTCGGTAGTCTCACATTACAATTTTTTGTTATGGTGTACTATTCGCCATGCAAGTTATTAGAAAAATTATTGGATTGACTACCATAAAAGGAAATATAATCAGAAGGAAATATGGTTAAATACTATCCTCAGAAAACTCTTGCCGGAACAGTTTCCTGTTCTGGAGTTGGAGTACACTCGGGTAAGGAAGCTACTCTTACAATTAAACCTGGTGATGTAAATTATGGTATTCGGTTTTTCAGAATTGATCTTCCGGGTACGCCAGCCATACAGGCACTTTTTAATAATGTTGTTGACACAAGTCTTGCTACTGTTATAGGAAGTGATGGAGTTATTATTTCAACCATAGAGCATTTAATGGCAACCTTTACGGGGCTTGGAATTGACAATGCTATTGTAGAGTTAAACTCATATGAAATGCCTATAATGGACGGAAGTGCTGCTGAGTTTTCAGCTGCAATTACAAAAGTTGGGATATTAGAACAAAATCAGCCGAAGTGTTTTATTGTTGTAAACAAGCCAATAAAACTCGGTGACAGTAATAAGTTTGTAGAGATAATTCCATCTTCAATTTTTAAAATAACATGTTCTATTGAATTTAAACATCGTCTGATTGGCAAACAATCATACAACATAGAAGTTATCGACAAGGTATTTAATAAAGAAATCAGCGGTGCAAGAACATTTGGTTTTTTTCATGAAGTTGAATATCTTAAAAGGTTTGGATTAGCAAAAGGTGGAAGTCTTGAAAATGCAGTAGTTATAGATAATGATAAAATATTAAATGAAAATGGCCTTCGTTTCCCCGATGAATTTGTTAGGCATAAACTCCTTGACTGTATTGGGGACTTTTCACTTCTCGGCATGCCGTTGCTTGGGCATATATATGCACATAAATCTGGGCACGCTTTTAATCATGCTTTTTTAAAAGAAATTTTTTTACAAAAAGAGTGCTGGGAAACAAAACCTATGCCTATTACTTAAAAAATAAATATTATGCGTAAGCGTTCACAAGCACCTCATCTTCGCATAACCAGCTTGTCATATATAGGACAACTATTATATGCCAAGCTGTTTATGCGAATATAAGGCACTTGTGAACGCTTAAAAATGTGAGATTACCGAAAAATCATATTTTTTGTTCGTGAACGGTTACTATTATGCTTATGAAAAAAATCATATTACCACAGCTATTAATTTCCCACTCAAAAATATTTTTCTTCCTTTCAGCACTATTTTTTGTAAACCTCTGCACAACTCATATAGGCTATAGCGAAGAAGCACGTCTTAAGAATATGACTGTTACAAACACCCGTGATTATCTTATTTGTAATTTTTCTATCGAAGGAGCTTTTACAAAACAGATAAAAGAAGGCATATTAAAAGGTATTCCCACGTCTTTTTCCATATTTATTAATTTACAACTTGTTCGCAGTTTATGGTTTGATAAGGAAATTGCAGATATTGAAATTATACACACCATTAAATATAATACCTTAAAAAAAGAATTTTACATTACACTTAACGAAAAAAGCGATGAACCTGTAATTATAAAAGACTTTAAGGAAGCCCAAAAATTAATGGAAAGCATAGTAAATTTTAAAGTTATTTCTTTAAAAGAACTTGATAAAGGCAAAGAGTATCAATTAGAAGCAAAAACTATGTTAAGCGAAGTTACTCTTCCGCTATACCTTCATTATATTTTATTCTTTGTTTCTTTCTGGGATTTTGAAACAAGTTGGCATTCAATAAACTTTATATACTAACAAGCTTAGGATGATCTGCCATAGCGGGTTACTACCATGAAGAGACAACAAAATCAGAAAGAATTAGAACTTTCAAAAGCTGAAATAAAAAGACGAAAAAAAGAACGTCTCATAATAGTTATTATTATAATTTCTGTAGCAATACTTACATTTATTGAAACAAAAGTTATACACTTTGGAATGGATTTCCCCATTTCCAACACCATCTTGATGTTTATCTTAATTAATATCAACCTGCTTTTACTCCTCACATTAATATTTTTGGTATTTAGAAATCTGGTAAAACTCTATTTTGATCGCAGAAAGAATGTATCAGGCTCAAAACTTCGGACAAAACTTGTTGTTGCATTTATTACACTCTCTTTATTACCTACAATTGTTCTTTTTTTCTTTTCTATTCGTTTTATAACAACAAGTATTGAGTTCTGGTTTAATATACCGGTTGAGCAAGCCCTTGATAACTCTCTATCTGTCGGAAGACAGCTATATGGTTACTTGGATAAAAATAATCAATTTTATATTGAACGAACTGCCTTTCAAATAGTATCGAGAAACCTTCTTGCAAAGGAAAAAAGCAAAAAACTTGCCAACTACATTCAAATTGTCCAAAGATCATTTAATGTTGATGCGGTTGAGGTATATTCTTCAAATTTTATTAGATTAACATTTGCCTTAGAGCCCAAACTTGAAGATAGTTATTTCGGTCTTCTTTCTGCGGATGCACTTATGAAAAGAAAAGTAGTTTTTAAAACTATTAAAGCTGGAGAGCTTATCAACACAATAGGGACAATCCCTTACGGCGTTAAGCCCTCAGAAGCCGATGCTTTTATTGTAGCGTCCACGCTTGTACCACCTGCACTTTCAAAAAGTATAGCCTTGATTACTAAAGGAGCAGATGAGTATCAACAAGTTATAATGTTAAAAAAACCTGTTCAAACCACAACTAATATTGCTTTATCCATAGTAGCTCTCCTTGTAATTTTCTGTTCTTTATGGTTTGCATTCTTTCTGGCAAAATCAATTACCATTCCCATTAAAAAACTTGCCGAAGGAACAAGAAGAGTCGCCGAGGGAGATTTAAACTTCCTTATTCAATCAACCTCTGACGATGAAATAGGAATGCTTGTTAACTCCTTTAATAAAATGACTGAAGATCTAAATAGTAGCCGTAAACAACTGGCTTATTCAGGAAAAATGCTAAGTGAACAGAACACCGAAATTGAAGCAAGAAGACAATATATGTCCATTGTGTTAAAAAATATTTCAGCAGGTGTAATATCTTTGGATAAAAACGGCAATGTTTCTACCATAAATAAGGCTGCCGAAAAAATGTTGCGTATTAATTCTGAGAAAATTTTAAATAAACACTATAAAAACTTACTTATCGGGCAATATCAAACCCTCTCCGAGCAAATCAGCGAGAAAATTGATGCGTCAAGAGACGTAATTCAATTTCAAATTCGTATTACCGTTGATGGAAAACCACGAAGTTTTGCAATGCATATTAATTCATTAAAAAATGAAATCGAAGAACATATGGGACAGGTTATCGTATTTGATGATCTTACTGAACTTGAAAAGGCACAACGTATGGTTGCATGGAGAGAAGTAGCCCGTAGAATTGCACATGAAGTAAAAAACCCGCTTACGCCCATATCTCTTTCTGCCCAACGCCTAAAACGCAGATATGGTCAACAAATAAACGAACCTGTTTTTGATGAATGTACCCGTATGATAATAGATCATGTTGATCTTATCAGAAATTTGGTAAACGAATTTGCAGCCTTTGCCAAATTCCCCACGGCAAATCTTGCACCATCCGATTTACCATCTATTATAAATGAGACAATAGCCCTTTACAGGGAAAGCCATAAAAACATAGCCTTTTTTACTAATATAACAGATGATATTCCAAATATTAATTTAGACAGACAACAAATAAAACAGGCAATGATAAATCTAACCGACAACGCCATTGCCGCTATTAAAACCAAGGGGAATATCAGTATTACCCTAACCTATGATCCCATTTTAAAAAATATAAGGTTAGAGATAACAGATACGGGCAAGGGGATCTCTGATGAAGAGAAGACCAGACTATTTGAACCATATTTTTCAACTAAGAAATCAGGAATGGGACTTGGGCTTGCCATTGTCAACTCCATAATTTCCGATCATAACGGCATGATTCAAGTACAGGATAACAAACCACATGGAGCAAGATTTGTAATAGAACTGCCTATATAAAAAAATTTAAAGGATAAAGTTATGTTTCCAACAATATTAATTGTCGATGATGAACCATCCATTAGATTATCCCTTGAAGGAATTCTCGAAGATGAAGGTTTTGAAGTTCTTACTTCTTCAAATGGATATGAAGCTTTAAAAATTATTGAAACAGATGTACCGGATATGGTTCTTCTTGATATCTGGATGCCCGGTTTAGACGGCATAGATACGCTTAAAGAGATAAAAAAAGAGAACCCCTTTCTTCCGGTGGTAATGATAACAGGTCATGGAACTATTGAAACTGCTGTAAATGCGACAAAACTTGGAGCTTTTGATTTTATCGAAAAACCACTTTCCATCGATAAGGTAATTGTTACTATTAATAACGCATTAAATTTCAGACGATTAGAAGAAGAAAATCTGTACTTAAGAAGAAAAACCATCGAAAAACATTCCATAACCGGAAACAGCCAGGCTGTAAATACATTAAAAGCAGAAATTATAAATGCGGCTCCAACAAACTCTTCAATACTTATTACCGGTGAAAATGGCACAGGTAAAGAATTGGTTGCCCGAACTATTCACCAGTTTAGCAAGAGACCCGAAAAACCAATTATTACTGTTAATTGCTCCACAATTGTAGAGAATATGATTGAAAGTGAACTTTTCGGACATGAAAAAGGAGCCTTTACTGAAGCGGTCTCCAAAAAACGAGGGCTTTTTGAACTGGCGGAAGGAGGAACAATTTTTTTTGATGATGTTGGAGATATGAGCCTTAACACCCAGGCAAAACTTTTGCAAATTCTTGAAACAAAACAGTTTCAACGACTTGGAGGGAATAGATTAATAAATGCAGATGTGCGAATTATTGCAGCCACCAATAAAGATCTTGAAACAGAAATTACAAAGGGAAATTTTAGAGAAGATCTTTTTTTCAGACTTAATGTCATTCCAATTAAAACACCGCCTTTAAGAGAACGAATTGAAGATATTCCAGCCTTATTAACAATATTTTTAAAAAAATATAGTGGAAACAGTATATCGGGAAAAAATATAACTAATGTAGAAAAAACAGAGAAAAAAATAACTGATGAAGTTACAAAGTTACTCCAGTCATATCCGTGGCCTGGTAATGTAAGAGAACTTAAAAACCTTATACAACGAATGGTTATTATGACGGATAAGGATACAATTGATGTAGCTTGCCTTCCTGCCCAATATAACCCTGCAACAGGAGAAAAGTTAAATAGTAATATGGAAAGTTTCTTTACATTAAATAATTTAAAGGAAGCTGTTCATAAATTTGAAAACGAATTTCTTAAAAGAAAATATATTCAATTTAACAATAATTTAATAGAGACCGCCCATGCTACAGGCGTTGATGAAAAATATTTAAAAAAGGTGCTGTAATTGAGAATAATCGGTGGAAGCCTAAAAAAGAAAAAAATATTTTCTGTTAAAGGAACAACAACAAGACCCACATCCGACAAACTGCGTGAAACCATTTTTAATATTATATCATCAAAAATAGAGAACGCCTTCGTTCTTGACCTCTTTGCAGGCACTGGTGCCATGGGGATTGAAGCCTTAAGCAGGGGAGCCACCGAAGCTGTTTTTATTGAAAATAATTACAATGCCCTTGCAACGATAAAAAAAAACATCTCTTGTTGCTCGTTAGAAAAACAATCAACTATATTTCGTCATAATATACTAAAAAATTTAAATTGCCTGATACCATATCAAAATAAAATTGATCTTGTTTTTATAGATCCTCCTTATTGTAACAACACAATAACTGATACTCTAATCAACTTAAATAACAGCCACGCTGTAAAGAAACGCTGATATGTCTAATTGGATTACGTTGTGAAAACTCAAAATACGACAGTATTCCTACGTTTTCACAACGTAACCCAATCAGACATCTCAACACCCAATAAGTACAATTTATTTTTTTGTGAACCCTAAGCATTCGCAATACCTTATCTTCGGCATAAACAGCTTGTCATATAATAGGACAACATTATATAATAAGCCGTTTATGCAAATATAAGACACTTATGAACGCTTACAAATATGAGATTACTGAAAAATTACATTTCTTGTTCGTGAACGGTTACAACACAACTTTCACGACAGATAGTGTGCCACAACGATAAATGAAAGTCTTTATAATACAGCGTTTTATGGAAACTTTCATATAAAATTATTATGGGAACGTGTATAAAAAAGGAAAGGATTATTATGGGGAAAATAGCAATTTACCCGGGGTCATTTGATCCGCTTACCAATGGTCACTTTGATATTATTAAAAGAGGGGTTAAACTTTTTGATAAGGTAATCGTAACAATACTGCATAATACCGCAAAGAAATCACTTTTTACCGTTGAAGAACGGATTGAACTTATTAAAAATAGTTTGGAAGATTTTAATAATATTGAGGTTACATCATACGATGGCCTGCTTGTAGATTATGCAAAACTACGTAATGTTGATGCAATTATTCGTGGAATGAGAGCAGTATCAGATTTTGAGAATGAATTTCAGATGGCACTTATAAATCGTCGATTAAACAGGGATGTTCAAACTATCTTTTTAATGACAGGACTTAGGTGGATTTTTACAAGCTCATCTTTAATAAAAGAAGTGGCTATGTTCAATGGAGATATAAGCGGAATGGTACCTCCTGCTGTCTGTAAAAAACTAAAAGAAAAATTTAGTACAAACAATGCCAATTAATATTTTTATATGAAAATCCATAGAAACGCTGTAATATAAAGACTTTTATTTTTTTGTGGCGTACTATTTTTCGTGGCAAGTTATTAAAGTAACCGTTCACGAACAAGAAATGTGATTTTTCGGTAATCTCACATTTGTAAGCGTTCATAAGTTCTTATATTCGCATAAACGACTTGGCATATAATAGTTATCCTATATGTGACAAGCTGTTTATGCGAAGATAAGGTATTGTGAACGCTTACTTATTAAAAAATAAATTTAATTCCAATAAATCCACCCACAAGAAGAATGGTAAAAACCGTTACGAGCAAGTTAAAATATTTATCAATAAAAGTTTGTATCTTGGGACCGAAGGCAAAAATCAAACCTCCAACAAGAAAAAACCTTGCGGATCGAGATAGCAAAGAAGCAATCACGAATACGAAAAAATTAATCTCGAACATTCCGGCTGATATTGTAAATACTTTATATGGGATAGGTGTAAAACCGGCAATTGCAATTGCCCATGCATCGTATGTTTTAAATAAAGAACCTATATATTCAATCTTGGGAGTAAGTCCATAAAAAGCAACTATTTTCTCACCAATACCAGCCATAAACTGCCACCCTATAAAATAACCAAGGCAACCTCCAAGTACTGACCCTACAGAACAAATCAGTGCATATTTAAATGCTTTTTTGGGAACAGCAATAGCCATGGCTATAAGCAAAATATCCGGTGGTATGGGAAAAAACGATGATTCACAAAAAGCCAAAATAAAAAGAGCCCACTCCCCATAAGGAGTTTGTGCCCAATGAAGAACCCAGTCATATAATCGTCTTATCATTTGCTACTCTCTCCAGCCATGTTCACCTATTAATTTTACAAATTTACATCCACCAAGATTTGTTTTATGAATTCCATTTTCATCCCTATACAATTTAACAAGCTCTTGTGTATATAGATCTCCTACCGGAATTATCATTCGTCCTCCAATAGCAAGTTGATTTACAAGTACCACTGAAATTTCGGGAGCTCCGGCTGTAACAATTATTGCGTCAAAGGGAGCCTCGTCTTTCCATCCTGAAGTTCCATCTGAATATTTGGTAACAATATTATGATACCGCAGAGTATCGAAAAGTTTACGAGCTTGTACCATTAAAGGATGTATTCGTTCAATAGTATATACCTTGGAAACAATAGATGAAAGAACCGCCGCCTGATATCCGGATCCGGTTCCTATTTCCAGAACTCTATCTTCAGGTTTAAGTTCAAGTGCCTGTGTCATTTCGGCTACAATGTACGGCTGTGAAATTGTTTGCTGTTCTCCAATTGGAAGAGGAAAATCACCATAAGCTCGTTCCATAAGTGCTTCACTAACAAAAAGATGCCTCGGAACTTTTCGCATGGCGTGGAGAACAAGGGGATCATACACACCCCTTGCCTCAATATGTTTTTTAACCATCTCCTCACGAAGGAATTGATATTTTCTTCTTTCTTTTTCCATAATAGGGGTATGTAACAGACAATCATTTAAAAGGTCAAGAAAATATAAAAAAATAGTTGAATTGAATATTTTACTTGATATTTTTTACAAAGTATTGTCATACTCTAAAAATATATTCTGAACATGGTATAATATTGATAATAAATAAGGGCGAACCCTAAGTAGGGTGTGTTGAAAAAAATAATATGCCTA
Source organism: Desulfobacteraceae bacterium 4572_19 (assembly GCA_002084385.1). The sequence continues at coordinate 9,780 of NBLS01000030.1, read as the reverse complement.
ATAAATTGTTATACTGGTTTTGCTTTTATAGACTGTTACATAAATAATTTGACATTGTTGTACAAACTCTATAATATTTCGATACAGATTCTTCGCTACACTTTGTGAAATTAATTATTTATCTAACAATCTATGAGTTTTTATTTTTTTATAACTTGCCATGGCGAATGATACGCCACAACAAAAAATGAAAGTCTTTATGATATAGCTTTTCTAATAACCGTTCACAAACAAGAAATGTGATTTTTCGGTAATCTCACATTTGTAAGCGTTCACAAGTTCTTATATTCGCATAAACAGCTTGGCATATAATAGTTATCCTAACTATATGACAAGCTATTTATGTGAAGATGAGATATTGTGAACGCTTACCTTTTCTATGGACTTTCATATAAAAGATACAACAAGGTAATAATCTTGATGAGCGTACGAAACCTTACAATTATATGCTTTTTGTCAGTCATTATTCTCTTTTCAGGCACTGCAGGCTATATGCTTATTGAAGGGTGGAACTTTCTTGATGCATTTTATATGACATTTATAACCCTTACCACGGTAGGATATGGCGAAGTACAAACACTTGGAACCATAGGCAGGTGTTTTACTATGGTACTACTTTTTTTTGGAGTTGGGTTTTGCCTTTATGTCGCAGGTGCAGTAATGCAGTTTATGGTTGACGGTCACATCAAACAACTAATGAGGAGAAGGCTATTGGATAATAAAATAAAAAAACTATATAATCACTATATTGTGTGTGGATATGGACGCATCGGTCAGGTTATTTGTAATCAAATAAGGGAAAGAACTTCTGATATTGTTGTTCTCGAAAAAAAAGAAGATATTGGTCCGATGGCCGAAAAGGAAAGATTACACTACCTTATAGGTGATGCCACAAGCGAAGAACTGCTTATGAAAGCCGGTATAATGAAAGCAAAGTATTTAATTGCTGCCCTTGCAACCGATGTCGATAACGTATTTCTTGTACTTACAGCAAGACAAGTAAACCCTGATATATATATTGTAGCCAGAGCCGGGCTTAAACAGTCTAAATCAAAACTATATGCGGCCGGTGCAAATAAAGTAGAGTCTCCGTATGATATGGGAGCTATTACAATGGCCCTTAGACTTTTGCGACCTTCTGTAACAGGATTTTTAGACATCGCTCTTTCCCATAAACATCAAGATATTCAAATTGAAGAGATAAAAGTTTCTCCGACCTCCAAGCTTCTTAATATAATGCTAAAAGATACAGGGATAAGACAAGACTTTAATCTTATTATTATTGCTATTAAAAAAGAGAATGGTGAAATGAAATTTAACCCTTCGTTTAAAACAACCATAAGTGCAACAGATACTGTTATCGCTGTTGGCAGAAATGATAATCTTGCAAAATTAGAAAATGCACTTAACCCACAAGATTAATTATATTTTATAAATAACTCTTTTATCTGTAATAATAATATCAACCATAAGATTGCGGATATCAACAGGAATGGGTTCTGTAATATGCTCTTCCAAAATAATTGAAATCTTTCTTGTTGTAATTGGAAGCTTTGGAATAATTTTTTCATACCCCTGTCCAATCCCAATCCTCCCTCCCTTTTCATCAAAGGCCAAGCCTGGAATTATTGCAATATCAATAAGTCGAAGGGGGACAGATTTACATTTTTGAAGGTCAGGCATTAAAAAGCCATTTTCACTTTTGATAAGATCTGTATGAAAATCTTCTATCTTTAGAAGTTTTAATGTGCTTTTTTTAGGATTAAACAATGGTATAACAACTGTCTTTTTTTTATTAAAGCAGTGTTCTAATATTGAAGTTATATCGAATCCTTTACCATTATACATATATAAAAGCACCATTTTTGATTCAATAAAGTTAGCCAGCTCAAAAAATCGTTTTTCACTGTTGCTTTTTTTTGCTTGTATTTCTTCTTCAGAAAGCATTCCAAGATTCTTCTCTATTGTATCTAATATTATTTTCTTTTTATCTTCTTCTTCTTCCATACATTTTTCTCCCAAACGATTAATTGCACAATAGCAATCCACACATCCTGTAGCCATATCCACATACTTTTGCACATATAATACAGATAAAAAAAAGTCAACCCTCAAAACCATTGACTAAAATAATATCCCATGATATTTCAAGCACAGTAGAATGTTACAGTAAATTTTATATAACTTAGGGTTCACAAAAAAATAAATTGTATTTCTTGGGTGTTGAGATTTTAATTGGGTTACGTTGTGAAAGCATAGGAACACTATCGTACTTTGAGCTTTCACAACGTAATCCAATTAGAATATCAGCATTTAAGAAGTACAAGTTATTTTTTTGTAAGCCCTTACCATGGCGGATAATACGCCACAACAAAAAATGAAAGTCTGTACAATGTGGCTTTTCCATGGGCTTTCATATAAACACTTCTAAAATATAGGTACAAAAATGTTAGAAATCAAGTATGTAAGAGAAAATTTATCTGAAATTCAAGAATCACTTGTAAAACGAGGCACGGACGCTGATCTTAAAACCTTAAAAGATTGTGAGGAGAAGCGAAGGCATTTTCTTCTTGAGATTGAAGAATTAAGGCATAAACGCAATATTGCATCAGATAATATTGCAAAAATAAAAAAAGCCGGGGAGAATGCAGATGCTGAAGTTACACAAATGCGGGAAGTTGCATCAAGAATTAAAGAGCTTGATAAAATTCTTACTGAAAACAACGAAACTTTTAATAATATTTTAATCTCTCTTCCAAACATACCACATCCATCTGTTCCCACAGGAAAAGATGAAAATGATAATATATTTATTAAAAAAGCAGGGAAACCTGTTAATTTTAATTATACACCTCTAAACCATTGGGATATAGGGGAAAACCTTAAAATTCTTGATTTTGAAAGAGCCGCAAAAATTACAGGCTCACGATTTCCCTTATATATGGGAAAAGGTGCCAGATTAGAAAGGGCTCTTATTAATTTTATGTTAGATATCCAAACTATGGAACATGGATTTACTGAAGTTCTTCCACCTTTTATTGTTAACCGAGCCAGCATGACCGGAACAGGTCAGCTTCCCAAGTTTGCAGAAGATCTTTTTAAATTGGAAGATTGGGATTATTTTTTAATTCCAACAGCAGAAGTACCTGTAACCAATATCCATAGAGACGAAATTCTTACTGGGTAAATACAGAGAAATATCATCTTGCAGTAATTTTGAAAATTTCCAGGCAAGAAGAGCAAATATCAGATTTAGAAGGGACGGTAAAAAAGGCACTGAATTTGTTCACACCTTAAACGGATCAGGACTTGCAGTTGGCCGAACAGTTGCAGCACTTTTAGAAAATTTTCAACAAGAAGATGGCTCAGTATTAATACCCGAAGCATTACAACCTTATATGAATGGTATAAAAAGGATCAAAAATGAAAATCAATAATTTTCCTGCAAATATTCAGCAACACCTTATTCCTAAATCAAATGGAGAACTTGTTTATTCCTGTATTGGTTGCAAAAAAGAGTTTGGAATTCATAAACTTCTCTATGTCTGCCCAGACTGCAAGGATGTTCTTTTACTTATCGATAAAAACTTTGATAATTTAAAAAAAATCTCCGGTAAAACATGGCAGGATATTTTTGATTATCGTAAAATGTTAACAATACCTGCTTTAAAGGGAATTTATCTTTATCATGAGTTTATAGGCTCGGTTGTCCCCCTTGATTCAATTGTATATCTTGGCGAAGGGCATACTCCTGTGGTGGAAGCTAACACCACTCTTCAGGAAAAAATTGGTATAAGGTTTTTCTATAAAAATGATGGCCAAAACCCCAGTGCATCATTTAAAGACAGAGGAATGGCAAGTGCTTTAAGTTATATTAATTTTCTTATTAAAAAGGGACATATTTCAGATGTTCTTGCCATATGTGCATCAACAGGAGATACATCAGCTGCAGCTGCTTTATATGCGTCCTATTTAAAACCTGATATTAAATCTGCTGTTATTTTACCCCACAAAAAAGTTACACCACAGCAACTATCGCAACCATTAGGCAGCGGTGCTGACGTATTTGAAATTCCGGGGGTTTTTGATGACTGCATGAAAGTTGTCGAAAATCTTTCAGAAAACTATAATGTTGCCCTTTTAAATTCAAAAAATGCATGGCGTATTCTCGGACAAGAATCCTATTCATTTGAAATAGCACAGGATTTTGAATATAAAACAAAAGATCTGGTTGTGATTGTACCTATTGGCAACGCAGGTAATATTACTGCAATAATAAATGGGTTTATAAAATTTTATGAAACAAAAATTATAGATGCCTTGCCAAAAATTATTGGTGTCCAGTCTGAACATGCAAACCCTGTTTATCAATATTATCTGGAACCTGACGAAGGCAAACGAAAATTTATTCCTGTTACTGTAAAACCAAGCGTAGCACAAGCTGCCATGATAGGAAATCCTGTATCAATGCCTCGGGTTGTACATATGGTAAAAAAATATAATAACCTTGCCGGTGAAAAAAAAGTATTTTTTACAGAGGTAACCGAGCAAGAAATTATGGACCATGAACTTCTTGCCAATCGAAATGGGCATATTGCATGTACCCAGGGGGGCGAATCTTTGGCCGGATTAGTTGCTGCAAAACGAGATGGCATTATTGCAGAAACAGAAACCGCCATTATAGATTCAACAGCTCATGCTCTAAAATTTTCAGGTTTTCAGGATATGTATTTTAGTAAAACCTTTCCAAAAGAGTTTGGGATTTCACCAGATAATAAGCTTATTAATAACCCTGTCCTAATTCATCCAAAGGATCTTAAAAAAGTACCTGCTGCCAACGCCCCTCTTAATAAAAGGGATTTAGAATTTTTTGTAAACCGTATAGCGAGAGAAATAGCTTCAACACTTAATCTTAAAAAGATATAAATTATGAAAAAATATTTTTTGCTCATAATAAGTCTGGTAACTTTATTTAACTTCTCATGTACAACAAAAGGTGAAATAACTCCTTTAGAAATAAAGCAGGCCGAAGCATACAGAGAGCTTGGGGAAGCTCATCTGCAAACAAAAAATTATACAAAAGCTTTAATAAAATTACTTGATGCTGAGAAAATCACCCCTGACGATCCCATTATTCATAATGATTTAGGTCTTGTATATATGCAAAAAAATAGGATTGATCTTGCCATTGAACATTTTACAAAAGCTGTTAAACTAAATCCTGATTATGCTGTTGCAAAAAATAATTTAGGATCCGCATGGTGCGAAACAGGACAATGGGACAAAGCCATTGAAATTCTTCAAGAATTAACCGGAGACCTTCTTTATGCCACCCCCCACTACCCCCTTTCCAATATTGGTCGGGCATATTATAAAAAGAAAAATTACACTCTTGCAGAACAATTTTACAATAGCTCTCTTAATAAACTCGTTGGAAAAATATATGCTGTAAATGAAAACTGGAATAATGCAGTTAATACTTTTCAGAAAGTAATAAGTCTTGCACCAGAAAGTAGTTACGCTAAAAAGGCACAACAAGAGTTATTAAAAATAAACAGGGGTGAATTATGAAAAATCACATTCCTTTTAACAAGCCGTTTATTGCAGGAAAAGCTTACTCATTCATGTACTGCAGCTCTTGAAATGGCAGCAATTCTTGCAGATATAAAGCCCGGTGATGAAATTATAATGCCTTCCTTTACTTTTGTTTCCACCGCTAATGCTTTTGTGTTACGCGGTGGTATTCCTGTTTTTATTGATATCAGACCAGACACTCTTAATATTGATGAAACTAAAATCACAAATGCCATTACTGAAAAAACGAAAGTTATTGTTCCTGTCCATTATGCAGGTATTCCTTGTGCTATGGATAAAATTATGGAAATTGCCAAAAAATATAAATTAATTGTAATTGAAGATGCTGCCCAGGCAATGCTTTCATCGTGCTGAAACAATTATAAAGAAACGATTAGATATTTATAAACAATATCATAATTTATTAAAGCCCCTTGAAGAAAAAGGTATTATTAAAACAGCTTATGTAAATTATAATACCGAAATTCATAATGGGCATATCTTTTATATCATTACACAAAATAATTACGAAAGAACAAATTTAATAAACTACTTAAATAAAGCAAATATTCATTGTGTCTTTCATTATATACCTCTTCACTCTTCACCGGCAGGTAAAAAATTTGGCAAAGTGTATGGAAATATGGATACAACTGATAATTTCAGCAACAGAATATTACGCCTGCCCCTCTATTTTGAGATGAGTGTTAATGATGTTAAAAAAGTGGCTAATACAGTTATTAAATTTTATCAAAATATTGTAAGGAACCCATAAGTTTTATAAAAAAGATGCCGAAGAGTTCTCTTTAAAGTCAAAAAAATTAATAATGTAAAGTTACAATTTTCGATAAAAGAACCTGCATAATATCTTAATTAAAGGGTTCTCCATTTTTTTCATCATCCATGTTTCTGCAATACGTTTGCTTAAAAAACCCATGGTGGGAAATGAGTGGGCTAAAAATAAGATACTGTATAATCGTATTTTTTTCTGAATTATAAGAGCCCATTCATTTATCATCTCTCCTGAGCCTTCGCCAATAATACTTACTCCAAATACTTTCCCGTAATAATTTGTAAATACCTTAATAAACCCCACACTAACATTTTCTGCAATTGCAGCACCGTAATCTCCGTATTGCACAGTATATGTTTCATATTTAATTGATTTTTTCTTAAGCTCTTCTTCTCTTATTCCAACGTATGAAATCTGTGGTTCTGTAAAAACTGTCCATGGGATAACATGGTTTTTATATTGAAATGATGCAAATGGACTTACGGCATTCATAATTGCAAACATTCCCTGATGCATTGCAGCATGGGAAAGCATAATACCACCATTGCAATCACCTACCGCATAGATATGTTTAACAGATGTTCGATATTTTACATCCACCTCAATTGCTTTATTACTATATTTGACACCCACATTATCCAAGTTTAAACTATCAAGATTAATTTTTCTTCCTGCGGCAACTAATAATTTTTCAGATTTGATGCAAAGCCCGTCTTCGGTTCGTAAAACAATTTTATCTTCTTCCTTATTTACGCTTGTTATTTTCTTGGAATTATAAACGTCAATACCTTCTTCTTTAAAAACATTTTCAATTAACTCGCCTGCTTCCTTATCTCCGATGGGAACAAGAAATTTATCCATTTGAACAATTGTACATTTCGTTCCAAGTCGGGTAAATGCCTGAGCCATTTCACAGCCTATGGCTCCGCCTCCTATTATTGTCAAACTTTCCGGGACTTTTTCCAAATTAAAAATATTTGTATTATCTAAAATATCTATATTGGAAATTCCGTCAATTGGTGGCACCATGGGTTCGGTACCAATTGCAATAAATATTTTCCGGGCAGAGATTAAACGCTCTCCAACCTTAACCGTATGGGAATCAGCAAAGCTTGCAGCTCCTTCATCTAATACAAGTGTTACCTTCTCAAACATTTTTAATGTTTTTTTATCAGAAATATAATGCAAATATTCTGCTATCTTGGGAAAAGGAGAATTAATATCAGGTATTTTACCATCCATTAATCCCATCTCCTTAAGTTTTGCAAATGAATGTCTAAATTTAGATATTCTAAGAAGTGATTTACTGGGGATGCACCCCACATTCATACATTCTCCACCTACTTTATTTTTTTCAATAGCACAAACTTTCAGCCCCATCTCAGCACCCATTGCTGATACAGCCATTCCTGCAGGACCTAAGCCTATACATATTAAATCAAAATCGTACATCATATTTTCACCATGGTAGTATTACATAAATAAAGTGACATACAATAAATTGACATGCCACTTTATTTAAAATTTAATTTTTAACTATACTATTTCCCTGCCATTATGGCTTCAATATCTTCAGCAACCGTACCGATTGGTTTAATATCAAATTTTTCCACAAGCACGTTTAGTACTGTTGGAGAGATAAATGCAGGAAGCGTTGGTCCAAGACGAATGCCTTTAACACCGAGAAAAAGCAGAGCAAGAAGAACTGCAACCGCTTTTTGTTCATACCATGCAATATCGTATGATATGGGAAGATCGTTAATATCATCAAGTTCAAAAGCATCTTTAAGTGCCAGAGCAATTTTTACAAGAGAGAAGCTGTCGTTACATTGACCAGCATCAAGAACCCGTGGAATTCCTCCTATATCGCCAAGATCTAATTTATTATAACGATATTTAGCACAACCTGCTGTTAAGATTACAGCATCTTTAGGCAGATTTTCTGCAACTTCAGTAAAATAACTTCTTCCCTTTTGACGACCGTCACATCCGGCCATAACAACAAAACGTTTTATTGCACCTGATTTAACTGCATCTATAACCTTGTCGGCAAGAGCCAATACCTGATTATGTGCAAAACCAGCTACTATTTTTCCGGTTTCAATTTCTGTTGGTGCGGCACATGTTTTGGCAAGTTCTATTACCTTTGAGAAATCTTTTGCACCGCCGGCAACTCTATCTTCAATATGGACTACTTCCGGATATCCTGTCATTCCTGTGGTAAAAATTCTACCTTTATAATTTCCTTTTTTAATAGGAACAATACAATTTGTAGTCATAATAATTGGACCATTAAAAGACTCAAATTCTTTATTTTGATGTTGCCATGCATTACCATAATTACCAATAAAATGATCATATTTTTTAAATGCAGGATAACTGTTTGCAGGAAGCATTTCACCATGGGTATAGACATCAACCCCTGTACCTTCTGTCTGTTTTAATAGCTCTTCCATATCTTTTAAATCATGGCCGCTTATTAAAATTCCGGGATTAGTACCAACACCTATATTAACTTCAGTAATTTCGGGATGACCATATGCTGTGGTATTTGCTTCATCCAATACAGCCATTGCAGTTACAGCAGTTTCACCTGCTTTCATAACAAGCCCTATCATTTCATCTACCGATAAATCTTTGGTGGTAGAAGCCAATGCTTCCATAATAAAATCATAAATTTCATCTTTTTCACCACCTAACATAGCGGCATGGTCTGCATAAGCGGCAATACCTTTTACGCCAAGAATCAAAAGTTCTCTTAATGATCGAACATCTTCATTTTCTGTTGCAAGAACTCCAACTGATTTTGCTTTTTCTGCAAATTCAGCAGCATCATCAGAAAACCAGGTGGCTTGTAAAGGTAAAGTTTCATCAAACTCCTTACCGTTTTTTTCTTTATACGCTACAAGAACCTTTTCTTTAAGAGCATCCCTGCGTTTTAAAGTCTCCTTGCTTTTTCACCGTAAATTGCAAAACCTCTTAATGTATCTATTAAAAGATCCTGAAGATTTGCAGTATCTTCCGATTTCCCACAAACACCCCTTACCGTACAGCCTTCATTTTTAGCTGTTTCCTGACATTGAAAACAAAACATAATTTCCCTCCTTGTAAAGTTAATAAACAGTTTTCTTAATCACTTGAATTGCAATATACAGCGACGTTAAAGTTGTATCCTTGATTTAAGTCAAGGTTTGCATTTTAATTTTCACCTTCGTATCATTTTTTAAAAAATATAACAATACAATAAAGGGCTGAAATAAAATTATATTTGAAAAGATAAACGGCTTACATATTTGATTTTTTTTTATATTACATCATTTTTACATGCAAAATACAACTTGATTTTATATTCGTAAATACGTATATTAGGAGCAGAAGATGACAATATGACCATATTCAATGTAATAATAAAA
>NBLS01000001.1 GCA_002084385.1 Desulfobacteraceae bacterium 4572_19 | reverse complement strand
CACCAAAAACTGAACCCTGTATAATCATTTTAATAATCTGTTCTGATTGCGTTAATCGTAGCCTTATAATCAGCCTGTGCAACCACTTCATTTTCAAAAAACTTGTTGAAGTTTTCGATAAATGTCATTGCCGAAACTATTGCCGAAACTAACTGACTTGCTGTAATTTCTAATGAAGCTACATCAGCATCAACTATCTCATTGCTACCACCCGAATTATACCCTTTGTCGAAATATGAACCATGATAGTTCTCTGCATTATCTGCCCAATATCCCACATTCGTTGCCATTTCAATAATCTTTGTTGCGAATTTTTCTTTTTTTGTCATTTTATATCTCCTTGTTTTACTGTCTTATGTTAAACTATGTATGTAGTGTTTATCATTATACTGCTATTATTTGCAAAATTTGATTGAAATAAATTTAAAGAAGTTCCACCTACACTCTTTGCTTCGTATAGATGAATATTAGTTGTTCCCCCCTCGACAAAAGCTACAGGAAAATCTGCGAAATTTATATCTGAAAAATATAAAGCAACAGGTGTATATCCTACCGCCCCTGCTGTAGCAGTAAAGGGCAAATTCGTTACTTGTGCTATTCCCACACTTGTTCCTTTGTTAGACAAACCAATAAAACAACTTATGGTAACTAATCTTCCAACTTTAACATACCAACCATATTGCGTGACATAAGTAATACCAACTGAACTACCACCAAATTTCAATGTGGGTGTCCAAGTCCCCTCTTCATAATCATCTAAAGTATTAACATCAGTTGAAGGACTTTGTGTTGCGGGGAATTTGATTGAATTTGTCTGCACAGTCCCCTCAACTTCTAATTTGTATGTTGTCGGTGTTCTGCCTATTCCAACGTTGCCAGTCGCATCCATAATCGGTGTCATATCGTCCCAAGTGGAACCATTATATCGTTTTATTACAAATACACTCGAACTTGTATCCATCCACAGTTCGCCAACTCCAGGCGAACTCGGTGCAGTTGTTCCATATTGCATTGTCCTGTTATCATTTGCATCCTGATAACCAAACACATCATCTAAACTAAATAAACTCATTTTCTCTCCTTAACTTAATACCTTTGCAGGATCAACTTCATTATCAAAGAATCCCGTTGTACTATCTCCTAAATATCCATATTCTCTGTCTGCACTATCCGCATCATTCCACGTTGAAGCAAGAGAGGTTTTATCCCCTAAGATAAAACTGCTACCCACAGCAGGCATTTTTATACATTCTAAATTTATATAATCATATGAATAATATATCTGTAGTCTCCTGACTTGATATTTTTCTGCTAACAATGAAATCTCATCCGGATGAGAAACTAATATAATATCTCCAATCTGCAAATTTCCCCCTAAACTTAATGGAATTGAAAAAATAATTTTTCTCTTAGGGTTCTTTTTTTGTATCAATAGCCGATTGGCTGAATCCAATGCCGTAATTAAGTCGGTTGTTGATTTTAAGGAAATATTATCATAAAACTCTCCCCAATTATCGATAGATTTATTTTGTTCTAAAACAGGTAATTTTCTGTAATAATAATCAATATAATTATAATCATACATATATTTTATTTTGTTTTTAATCTCGTCTGGTTCCTCTGAAATAGAAAACGAATCCTTTAAAATGCTATTCTCATTAAATATTGCAATAGGAGTATAAAATAAATTAGCTACACTTAATGCTATCTCATTATTTTCGTTTATAAAGAAATCAGCTGAGAATGTATAACAGAAATCACTCAAAAACTCTTCAACTGTTTCATTTGTAACCATATACCCGATCTCATAATTTCTTGCATTCATAACTGTTTCCGATGCTGTCATAGATGCAGAGTTATAATTCATATCAGTATAATTATCTATCAAGTCCATAATTGCTTCTATAGGCTCTTCTATCAATACAGAACTGTCATTCATAGAACCTTGCACATTAATATTTATATAGTCTGCTGTTCCTGTTAAGTAAGAAACATAGCATTTCCCATCTATATTATTTTCTATTGTCCAACCTGTCGAAACCTCTGCATCATCCTCATATACATTGACAATAGCCTTGCAGTGATGCCCCGCAACAAGATATTTACCTGTTGAAGTTTTCCAACATCTCACAGCTCCCTTTCTTGCTGTATCAATCAAACTCCCATATATTATAGGAATATCAACCCCTATTGAATCTGCAACTGCATCAGGATACTCATTCGCCTGAATTGTCTCTGTTAATTTTAATTCTATACCGCCTAATTTATCAGATATGAATATAGAAAAACTGTTTTTGTCAAAAGTCCAACCTCTTACAGTTCCAACATATAATACAGTGTCATCTGTTTTTAATATCCTAACTTGTTTCCCTGCAATATATCTGCCTGTACCGTTCATCATATCTCTGAAATATCTATCTGAATCGTTGAAACTTATATCAATACCCGATGTTTCAAAATACTTATCCTCTGCTATATTCCTGTCTAATCTACCAACATTAACGATCCTATTGTCCCAATTTCCAGAACTATCTTGAAATGAGCCTGTAGCAAATCTTAATGTCCCTATAGGAAAATCACATTCAACTTTTATATTCATTATGCTGGACTTTCCTCAAATATCATACTTGCATTATTATAATCAAAATGTTTCAAAATAAATTCAGGTAGAATTATAGAACCAAAATATAAATTTCCTGCTATACCTTCAGGAAAAAATATTACATAAGGATTAAGACTAATTGCTTTCATTATTTCTTTCTGGTCATCTGATATACCCTCAAAAACCAAAGAATAATCATTTTTGTGAAACTGCAATGTCCTAATTATTTGACCGCCGTCTGTCTGCTTAGTATTCCATTTTTGGGTATTCAACTCTTTTGCTTTCCAATTATAATTCCTCTCAAATTCATAAGCAGAGGAGATTAAATATATCATCCCCATTTGTATATAGGTGCCTGTTGCCTTAGTTAGCCTAAATCTATAATATCTCCTATTCCAATCAGCAGAACAATAAATATTAACACCATCAAAATTGACATCAACACTCTCCTCAGTAGAAGAAAAATCATCTGTTGAACTCTCAAACTTGATAGTAGTATCACTATCAATCATATTAGTATTCAAGCCCACAATACCCTTAATTGGAGTAATCGACCCCATATCAATTGTGATTGTAGTTTCAGTAATTACAGTTGACCGCCAAACATTTCCTTGATTATTATCAGACAAAAATTTCTTTTCAAATCCTGTTGCCTCTGTTGATACGGTTATAGTTCCATCACTTATTATATTATCGCTATATACTACGCCATTTCCCATTATGCCACACCTTTCTTAAGATATTGTCTTATACCGTACCTATTGGTTTTAATACCCTCTATAAGCTGTCTTATGGTATCGTCTCCTGTGTTACTTACTACATTAATATTGTTAGTTATATTCTCATTGCTCGTACTATTATTAGTTGTTTGTCCTTTTGGAGTAGCAACCACTTTTTCCCCTGCGTCAAATCTTGCTAAAAACCCATCATTCTGATATTGAGGTATGTCTGGAACTGTAAAACTGCCACCATTTGCAAATTTAGGTATCTCACCACCTGAAAACTTCATACTACCCAAATTAGGCGTTTTCAATCCGTTCAATTCCTTGCCAAATTTCTCAACCTCTCGACCTGCCTTGCCAAACGCCGAAGTAGTACTATTAGCAAACTTATCCATCGCATTCGGCATATCAACACCAAGAGCAACTGCAATTTTCTCAAATAATTCTAATTGCTGTTTCTGTAAGTCAAGTTGCTGTTCACCTATAGATTTCTGAACATCAAGATTAACACCTGCCTCACGTGCTTGGTCTATAATCGCCTGTGTCTCTTTGTCGATAACCAATCCATGTTCATTAGAAAGGAAAATTAATCTTGATAACATCGGAGCCATCTGTTCAAGTGCTGTTTTTCCATCAAGTCCATTTTTAGTTAATGATTCAAAAGTTGACCTTGCACCTGCTTCAAACTGATCAAATTGATTTTCTGTCAATATAACTGCGTTTGACATATTCAACAATGCTTGTTCTAATCCATCTAATCCATTCAATGCAGGTTGATACTTGTCTTTTGCCAGTTCGTCTTGCTTTGCGATTATATCGTCAAGTATAGGGATTGATAATGTAGAGCCTGTTTCATCTTTGAATTTTCGCCAACCATCAACTGCACTATCCCAACTTTTCGCAATAAATTCAGTTATCTCTGCAACTTCTAAGCCTCTGTTCTGCAAGTCCCCCAAGAAGTTAAAAAACTCTTTGCTTCCTGTGGTTCCTAATTCCTTTGCCTGTTCAAGCCACACTTCAAAACTCTCGCCGATCTCTTTTACTACTTCATTTGAATTTAAAACGCCTTGGTCTAAGTCGCTCAATGTTTCCCTAATCCTGTAAAGCCATTTATCACTATTCTCTAATGTAACTTGACCTTTCATTAATGTGTCTAAATATACTGAGGTTGCTCCGTGTGTAGTACCTATTTGCTCTTCCAGATCCCTTAATGCCTCTTCCTGTTCCTCTGTAATTTTCATCCAAGCATTCTCACGCTCGATTGCTTCGCCTACTCCATCGCCTGTCAACCAATCTATAATAACCTTTCCAACCTGAGTGACTGCGTTTGCTACTGCATTAATCTTATCTGCTAAACTTGCAGTCGGATCTGTAAAAGCATCAACAACCCCCATTCCGGCACTTGCTAAACCACTTAATGTTTTGGCAGTATCTCCACTTATTAAACCAAACTCTTCAAGTATATTTATGCCTGAAAATAATGCTGAACCTACTGCATCAAGTGTCTTTTTAAAATCGTCGTATTTATCTTTTGCTTTTTGAATTGTTTTTAAATTCTCTGTTTGAATATCATCTAAAGCATTTGTTTCATCAACAACTATCTTTAATTGAGGTGCTTGTTTCTCAAGTAATTCTGTATAATCTTTTTGTGGAACTTTCATATCTCTGAGCACATTCTTTTCATCTTCTAACAACTTTAAATGTTTCTCACGCTTCTTGTTCGCTTCCTCAATCGCTTTCTTTTCATCATCAATTCTTTTCTTTGCCAACGCTTGCACTGAATTTGATTTTTCATAAGCCTCTTTTTTCAACCTCATTACTTCGTTTTGTATTTTCTGCTCTGTTATCAAGTCTTTTGTTGCATCTGTACTTTTCTCTGTACTTTCTGCAATATCTCGCATAATTACGCCAAAATCACCTTTTTTAAGTTTTGCAAATAATTCATTCATCAATTTTAATTTTGAAGCACCTGAAAGAAAAGGATTATCATTAATCATATCGGACATTGTTTGAAAACTGTCGCCATAATCTCTTGCACTTTGAGTTATATTCATATACCTATCACTTAATTCTTCAAGCACTTTGCTATATATTTTACGTGCGTCTGTTTGTAATTTAATATCTTTAGCCTGTGCTCTTAATATTTTTATTTCTTCGTTGCTATTTGTGAAAAGTTGAACCCAATAACCAACAGAAAATTTTAAAACATCATTCATATCTGATAATTTATTTATGACGTATCCCATACTTTTTAAAAAAAATCCTATACCTTCAACCGCATTGGTAAACATTTCGGTTAAATCTTCTTCATTATTATTTATCCAATCAGTTAAATCTCCCAACATTGGCAACAATGTTTTTATAACAACCGCTTCTATTTTATTTTTCAATCCGTCCCATACGAATGCAAAAGTTTGTTGTTGTTTCTCGAACGCTTCGGCTGTGTTTCCCGTAACATTTTTCATTTTTTCCATCTGCTCTGTATATTCCTGAGCACCTTTACCCGCTAAAGTAAATGTCGCTTTTAATGCTCTAACATTCGGGAATAATTCAGCCATTGCTTTCTCATTGCCTTTTAATTTATCTTTAACTTGAATTAACCATTTTTGCAAACCACCTGCACCCTCAATACCTGCTTTACTAAAATTAATACCTAATTCTTTTGCTTTCTTTTTTGCACTATCCATAGGTTTTATTATTGCCATCATAGTCGCATTTAGTGCCGTTGTCGCTTCCGAAGTACTTATACCAAATTTCGTTAATGTAGCCATCGCACCACCAAGCTCTCGTATATCAATCCCCAGAGTTGAAGCCGTAGGAATAACTTGCCCTAAGCTTACAGCTAACTCTTGACCTGTGGTTTTGCCCTCTTTGATAACTTGAAATAATACGTCTGAAACGTCCGTCACTTCTTTTGCTTCTAATCCGTAAGCATTTAAAACAGTAGTCAAAACATCAACGGAAGCCGTCATATCAACAAGTCCAGCCTTTGCAAATTTCGCTGCTTCGCCTACAAATTGAACCGCAGTAGCAGGTTCTTGACCTGCTGATAATGCCTGATATAATCCCTTTGTCAATTCCTCAGCAGAACCCAAGCTTCCTGCCATAGCCAAAACATCATTACGCATTTTTTTAACTGGTGCATTATCATTTAATAATGTTGTAACATTTGCAAACTCTGTTTCAAAATCAATAGTTGATGTTACCGCATCAGAAATTGATTGTTTTAATTTGTTGAAACCAGCCATAGCAAGCTGACTTGCTACCATACCGCCTGCCATCTGCTTCCACATTCCTTTCATTGAAGAACCTGCTTTTTTGGTAGTCTTATCAAAATTCTTTAATGCACCATCAACACCATTAACGCCTACAACCGCTCCCTTACTATTTGCATTAATTATTATATCTATTTTCTGTGCCATTATTTCGCCTTTTTCTGTATATCTTCCATTTTAGAATGTTGAACTTTTAATTCTGAATTGTATATGATATTAATTTTCTTCAAAAATATTCGTTTCTGTATTAATCCCATATTCAACTCCTGTATAATATCTCTTAATATTCCTGAATTTATATTTAATTCAGTTACCATCTCATAATAAAAATTAATTACTTTTTTGTTATTATCTGTCAACTCATTGAAATATTTAGAGCCTCTGTCTTTCCAGTCCCTATAATAATCTTCATAAGTTGACAGATAATCTACAAATTTTCTGTGTCGTCCTTGTAAAAGTTTTCAGGGTTCAAACAAGTATTACTTATCCAAGAAGACAAAGTTATATCAATCTCCTTTTCTTCTTCCTCACTATATTCACTCAAAACTTTTATATTACCTAAATTCTTGATAAATGTATCCCAATTAATACGGTTAAATTCCTCATCAATTCCAGTCCAACCGATAACAGAATTAAAAAGCAAATCCTCAAAGTTTTTAGTTTGCTTCTTTTTATCTGTGTATTCATAAGGTTGATGAGTTTTCTTATTGTATCTCGTTTCTGTTACTGATACGCTTGTCAAATCATCCGTATTAATTGGCTTCAATAATAGCTTAACCGGATCACTCTCAAAATATTCGCCTGGTATTTCAAACCATTTGCCCTCATTCTTTTTTTTTAATATATTTTCTAATTTCATTTAATTCTCCTATAAATTAAATACTCGGATAACCTGTCAAGACTGCCCTTTCATTTATCAATGTTGCATAAGGCACTATTTTACTCATACCTGTAGGTGCGGAACTTGCTTTCAGGACTTCCAACTCTACCGTTGCAGGTATTGGGCTATCCTGTTCATAGTTAACAGCGGACTTAATCCTAAGCATTGGAAAATTCATTTCAAAATCATAATAATCCGAACCGCTTATCAATGAACCTGTGAATTTAATCTTCATTTTCTTCAATGAGCCATTAGCAAAATCTCCGAAATATGCTTTATTTTTTGCATCTTTCTTTGGAAAATTAAGGGTAATACTCATAACAGGAGCTTTCACTTCAATAGGCTCTTTGATATATTCATCGCCTGCACAATGTTCTAAAGCCTCAAAACCACGCTCAATATTAACCTCAACATTGTTTACGCAAACCTCATCACCACCAACAAAATCTGAACCGTCCTGAGCATTAATACTTACGGTCGCTTCAAGTAGTTTGAATTTGTCAACTCCTGTCGTAGGATATGTCAAATTCAAAGGAGTTGTGAACCCACTTTCAACTGCGACTTTATCCCCAATATAACCGACATCAAGGCTCATTCCATCATCGACACTCATCTTCATACTGTTCAAAACAGCACTTTCAACAGCCTTGACTTCATCGCCCTCATCATAACCAATTGTATGAAATAATCCACTTATTACAGGGTCGTATTCATAATTATGTGTAATAATTCCTGCCGTATCAACACCTGCATATTTTCCAAACATACTTGCAAGTATCGGCTCAACACCCTCATAATAAAAAGGCAATACCATACTCCCAGTTACCGCAGGATAATTTCCTAACGTCTGAATAGTCGGCATATCGTGATCATACTCTTCATCGTTTATGAATACGTCCCTTTCGTTTACACCTGCGGAATGACTTTTAACAATTATTCCATTCAATGTTCCGGGCTCAACTGCCGTCCCCCATGTTGTGCCTTTTACAAATCCGATCCCATTCTCTCTTTTTAATAAACTCATTTTTTCACTTCCTTATAGAAATACCCCTTGCGTGGAGTATATAATTTCACTTTCTTAATTTCCTTTTTTTCTATCTTCTTTTTTTCTTCTTTTTTTTCCATTATGCTAAACTCCTTTTGTAGGTATATGCAAACCCTACTTGAATTATCAAGAAATTTTCCACCAACTCCGATTGAACACTATCGATAACCATACTTTCAATATTAATTAATGAATTAAGCAATGTGTCTTCAATATTTTCTTGCAAGTCATATATTGCAATCAACTCATTTTTGAAGTTATCTTTTGAAGCCTTAGTTTTGAATGCAAAAAACAAATCAAGTCTCTTAGTCTTATCAACATTCTTGCCTGATAATGCTTCAATGCTTTCAGTGTTCAACTCAAATCTATAAGCCTTATTTAATCTTGATGATGGAACATTCTCAAAACTAAATACTTCATTAGTGAATTTATACCCTAATGTTTCAACATTGCTAATTATAGTATTCAGAAAATCAGTTGACTTTGCCATTATCTTCTCAATCTTACAGTACTGAAATTAACAACACTATCAACCTGTCCATCTTCGTTAGCATCATACTTGATAACCAAATTAGATAATTCAATTGCATATTGCTCTTTATATTTCAAGTACCTTTCCCAGTTAATCCCCTCATTATCCGTTGCAAAATCAAAATAAATCAACTCTAATGTTTTCAATTCAATAATGTTCTCAATTTGATGAGCGTCAATAATCATAGATGGTCTATTACCCTTATTCTTAATATCCTTTTTGATTAATTCAAACGCTTTTTGAATTTGTACTGAATAGGTAGTTACTCCTTCCCATAAATCATAATTCAAAGTAGGATGCCTATCTAACAAATCAGAACTTGTTAAGCTTAAAACCAATGGTGTCAATACCACATCAAGCAGAAAATTACTCACATAAGTTTGACCGTTATAAATATGTTCAACTATAATTCTATAATTTTCATCTAATAAAGATAAATGTTCAGCTGTCAAATCATACTCAATCAAACTACCATTAATTGTCATTGTTTCATTCTCAAAAACTATAACATTATCTGGATTATATAGAGTGATTTTTCCACTCGTAGGGGTCGTTGCAACCCCATTTACATAGTATTGAAATTGAGCAGTAGTACCCTTACCGAATACTACCTCATTGCTCAAAAGTTTTATTGAATTCATCTAATTACTTTGCTTTTTTTGGTTCGTCAATTTTAACAAGCTGGTTAATTATTTTCATTTTTTCAAAATGTTCAGGCGTTACTGTGTGAACAGTGCCCTTAGCATTTTTAACCCATATTGCTTTTTTTTCGTTTGCCATAATTTTCTCCTAATTACCTAATTAATAAGACAATCAATTACAACTGCAAAATCATCTCTTAATTCACAAACACCATAGACCATATCTGCAACTATATCCTCAGCAACTCCCAGAACATTCCAAGCAGATTTTACTCTAATGTTCTGTTGTACTCCAAGACCAAAGGCATCTCTTGCAAACATAAGACATTTCACTGTAGTTGTTACAACAGGGCAGTTATTTGATACAATAACCTTAACACCATATATTTGACCTATCTCGCCAGTTTTCAATGTGCTGTCTCCACTTTCATAAGCCAGAACAAACTTATCAATACCTAAAATAGCATTTTTTTGTGATGGTGGTATTACCAAATATCTCTCAGCAGGTGCATTCGCTTCATCAAGATACTGAATAGCTTCTCTGATATTTGCATCTGTAATTGATGCAGTTCCTGTTCCGATAGTCTTCGATAATGCAGAGTATAATGCAAATAAATCTGTGTCTAATACTGTTGCAAGTGCCTCTGCCATTCTTGATACATAGATTTTTCTTAATTCAAGACTTGACTGCAATTCTGCAATATCATCAATCTCCATTGCAACCGCCTTGTGTTTGTCAAGTAGTAATGTCAATGCTGTTTCGGTATTACTTGCAGGTGTCAACGCTGTTCCTGATGTTTTGTCAACCGCTGTTAATTTTGCAATCTGTGGAAATTTGATAGTTCCAACGCCTCGCGGTGCGTTTCTTCTGAAAACTAAATTAGCCATGTGAGGCTTGTTTTCTAACTCTAAAAATATTTCTTTTGAAATTAATGTTGCGATAGTTACCGCAATTGTTGTTGTTGTTACATTAGCCATAAGACTCTCCTTTTTATTGGATTGTCCCTGCCTCCAACTGTCGATTTATTTCAGGTAAATTTTTCTTATATTCTTCACTTGTCATATTATTTATCATTTCATTTGTGAGTTTCTTACCTGCAACATAAGCCGGTGGCGTAGGATTATCCTTTAATTTAATTTGTGTTTCATTCCCATTTTTGAATAAATACGGCTTCGTTTCCTTAATTTCGTTAATTACACTTTCGGCATTGACGATATTTCCTGTATCATCAAATTCAAACCTATCTTGAAAATTCAATATGTCGGAGCTGTCTTGAAAATCGGTCGCTAATAGTTTTAAATTATTTTGCTTTAAAGATTTTTGAAGATTAGATATTGTAGTATCTTTAACCTCAATTAATTCTTTGTACTTACCGTCTTCTTCAAGTTTCTTTTGTCTTTCAGCTTCAAGATTATCCTCATACTTCTTCGTTTTTGCTTTAAGTGTTTTTAACTCGTTTAAGAGTTCCGCATTTTTGTTAATTAGTCCCTGATTGTTATTGTCCTTGACAACATCAACCTGATCCACAAGATCGTTTTCTTTAGCCACAGGCTCATTATTTTTATTTTCCATAAATAAATATATAAACTAAAAACTATTATTTGTCAACTTTTTTGTATATATTTTATACAGTTTCAAAATATCCTCTTAATTTCCCTATCGAAAAATGCTCTAACTAATGCCAAAATTCTTTTAATATCTTTGTCATTTAATCCCATAAATTCACGTTTAGGGATTTTTGCAGTATGGTTTTTCCCTGCATTCGCTCCAAAATTTTGAACCACAGCAAGATTATATGTATTTAACTTCCCATCGTGAGTTTTTTTCTTAACATATATTCTTAATCCCTTTGCAAAAGTTTGATAATCCATAGCCTTAAGCATTTTTCCAGAGCGGAATAAATCCACGTGAGTTGAACCCTTAGCATCTGCATACTTCTTAGAGTATTTTTTAAAACTATTATTTTTATAATCTTTACCGTCCAATGTCCGTTCAGTTATGATTTTTATGCCTAACTTTCCCGCACCGACAAACGCTTTCTTATTGCCTCTCAATACCAATACTTTTATTTTATTTAATTTTGACTGTACGTTATTTAATCCATTTACTTTTAATTGTGCTATATTTGACATTATAACCGACCTTGCAACCAAATTATCTGATTTTCAATATGAGATAAATTAAAAAAATCTTTTGGCAATGCCTTAAAATCGTTTTTAATCTTCCATTGTGAGATTAAACTCTCCATCTCTGCAATACGCTTATATGGCACTGTATATATACCTTTTATCTTTTCAAAGTCTTTAAGTTTAATTTGATAACCATGTGTCAAATCAGTAACGATATTCCCCTCAATTTCTGTCATTAATTCATCAAGTAGCTTTTCGCCTGCTTTCTTTATATCCTCAATATCACTACTTGGCACTATTCCGCACCTACAAGAGCCATTGCATAATGTGTTTGCTATTCTTGGTAATTTTCCAGATGCTTCCCATTGCTCAATAGTCATTGCTGGTGTACTTTCCAAACTTATACAATCAGGGCAAACTCTTTTATCCCCTACCGTAACACGAAAATATTTTATATTGTCTGCCATACTTGAAACTGCCCTTTTTGTCCTGCATTTAATATTAAATTATTAATTGCTTTTTTAATACCGTTCACATATTCGGTATTTATAATCATTTCTTGACTACCATTTTTAAGATCAATTCTTTTTTTCTGCAACTTTGCCAACTTCCTCAAATTTTCCATTTTAATTCTATATACCTTTTCTGCAAATATCATCTTTATATTAAATTCTTCAAACAATGCCTTTTTATCCTTATCGGATATTTTCGCTTTTACTTTGTTTCCTGAATATGCCTCTGCAAATCTAACTCCCTGCACATACGCTTTTTGAACATAAGGAATTATAAATTTAGTCACATTTTTCCTATTCTGTAACATTGAACCATTTAACTTTTTTGGAATAGTTTCCTTAATATCATCATAGATTTTCTTAATCCTTAACGAATATGAGGCTATTAGATAATTACTCATTTAATATCCTTTTAAAACAATTTTTTCATTAATTCTTTGTTTGACTTAATAACATTAAATAATGAATTTGTAAGTGTTTCTGTAAAAAATTCAACATCAATATTATTCTTATCCAAAACACTTTCAAGACCTGAACTATTCAATACACTATGTATAATTTCGTGCAATAAAGTATTTTTTTTTGTATCTCTCATTAAATCTCTTTTTACTCTTATTATTTGCTCATCATAGTATATTCTACCGTTCATACCTTTCATATCAAGTGTTTCGTTTACATATTCAACACTATAATCAATCCCAAATAAATTAATTGTAAAGTTTTCCATTATTCTTCCTCACTTTCTTCAATATTCTCATTAATACTAAATCCCAAATCCTTAATACTCTTCAAATCCTCAATATTCTTTTTAAGTATCTTTTCCGCTTCCTCTTCATTCTTAATATCAGGATTAAACATCATATAATATTGTCCTAATGTAATTAATCCTTTTTGCAAGTCGTTGTCTGCAATTTCCCTTTTTATTTTTGGGTCGTCATATAGCTCCATTTCAGGATAATCAATTTTGAATTCCACATTATCTGCGATCTTACTTTTTGAATGATAATTATTAACTATTCTGATAATTTCAAACAATTCCTTTTCTGCTTTTCTATAGGTTTCAATCTGATTTTTTCTTATATCAATTAGCGTCCTGTTCTTAATCTCTAATGCTTTCCCACTTATCTCTGTACTTGCAAAGCTGTCAATACTCAGTCCATAAGTTCGCAAAAATCCATTTACACTATTTTTTGTAGTTTCGTCCAACGCCTTAAAATCTGCTGTCAAGTCTACCGCTCCCATACTTGCGTTATTTCCTGTCATAATTAATAACGATAATGGATCTAACAATAAATCCTTAGATGGTGCATCATCTCTATTCTGAACCGTCATATATGGTTGTTTGAATGATTGTGCTTTAAATAAATAATCCTTTTCAGTATTCTTAATTCCTGTGTTAATCGTGCCATTTACCATATCGTTGCCGTTTACAGGGTTCCAAAATAAGCCCGGTATCTGCTTTTTGTGAATGAATACAAAAGGCAATATACCATAAGGATTGACCTCTTCTTGATTTTCCTCATTAATAATGTGATTGCCGTCCTTATCAATAACAAAATGGTTCTCACTATCCCAGTATATTATTTTTTTGTCATCTTCATACTCACTATCAGCACTCTCAACATCATAATAAACCGCTGTAGCCTCATTTTGATTTAATTCATTTTGAACAACCGAAGCAACTGCCGGAGTAATCAATATTAATTTAACCTGCTCTTTTTCATAATCCCACGCAACCTGTATAATCATATCATTTAATAGATTAGTATAAGCATTCAGCATTTTGAATTTAGTATCAATGTCAATATAATCCTTAATATTATTATATTCTTTGCTCTCAGGTTCAGTCGTACGGTTTGCACTCTCTTTATAGACTAACGAAATCTGGTCGATAATATTTTTAAGCACATTCTCAGATATATCAATATTGAGATTAATATTGTCAAAATTTTCCTTGACAAATAAACTTGACAATTTATTCCTTAGAATATCTTCCCAGTCATCATTGTATATTGCAAGTCTTTCTCCTGCTTTCTGTTTCCTTTCCCTTTCCTGTTCTTTAGTTGCTTCCAAATAAGTTTTAAATAATATATCTGGTACTTTACTTTTAAATAAATCCATAATTTACTCCTTTTTTAAGCATAAATTTTACCCCTATTAAATGGAAAATTATACGCTATTAAATATCCTAATGCAGAGGATATGTGTATTAATCCCTCTGCTTCCTGTTTTTTATTCTCTCTACCATCTGGCAACCTCTCAACCCTATTGAAATCATTGACAGTTTTTTGGCAAGTTTTCGGGTTCACAAAATATCTCACATTGCCATTTGTTGACATCATAAGACTATTGACCGCATTAATCCGATCTTTCACATAAGGATTTACAGAGTTTGCTCTAACAATAAATCCATAACTTCTTAATATTGCCAAATCGCTCTCAGTTGCATTACTCTCTCTTGCCTCTCCTGTTGCATCTGGAAATATAGTTACATTGTGAGTACCATATTTCTCTTTTATGTACCTTGCCATTTCATAAGTATTTGAATTAACCAAAAAAACCTCATCAAATTGATGAAACTCATTGTTATAGATATGCCCGAATACCGCAGTCATAGGATTGACATTGAAATCCATACCAACGCTCACAGGATAGTTTTTGTTATATTCAACATCTTTCAAATTATGTTGACCAAACGCATAATATGCTAATCCCTCAATATCCTCAAACGCTCCCTCATATTCCTGTTTGAATGTCCGCTCATCAAGTTCATTCTTGACCGCTTCCAACTCCATAACGTCCAGGACATCGGAACTAAACCAACTATGATAAGACCAGTCTTCATTGTCTGCATACGCCCCAATATTCGGCATTGTTACAGGAATGACATTTCTGCTTGCATATAACGCCTTATCATATAGCTGTTTTTTGCCCTCTGGCACTCCGTCAAATATGCACCATCCTTTTGTATCAGAGAACACAGGTCGAATATTCTCAGCCCAAGCGTGAGGCTTCACGTTGTCATATTCTGTTATATGTCCACCATTCCAAGGCGTACCCTCCAATCTCTCAGGCTTATCCAATCCAACTACTTTAATTGTAATGTCATTAATTAATTTAACAGTCAACTCAGTTTCAGATTTGCTTATCATTAAGGGCTGTGTATCTTTTTTCAACCTATCCCAAAATATAGCTTTGGCTTGTTGATGTGTCGGAGCTCCGTGAAAATATGACCGCCCCTTTTCAATTCTGCTTTCGGCTAATGCTCTCAATAATAGCTTTCTTGAACCTATCAGAGTTTTTCTTGACCGCCTGCCTGCTGTAACAACGATGAACCTATGCTCATCGTTATAATATCTAATATTCGCAGGCGTAAGATTGACTAACTGTCTCATTTAGTATCGTTTTCTTTTATTGTGTTTATTAGTTCGGTTATTTTGTCATTGTCGGTTGTATTAACCTGTATAGTAGTATCAGGTTGCATTTTGCCTGCCATTTTAACTATTAATTCATTGGCTTTTAAGCTATCGTGTAATGTAAATTCAAAAGTATCATCAAGTATAGCCTTTGAGCCGTCTTCATTCTCAATTATTTTCCTTTTCTCTTTGATTGTTTTGATAACCTGAGTATTATTCATTTGATTTAATGGTTTAACTTTCGTCACTCCTGTAAGCTCATCAATTTCAATATAATCAGTAATATTTGCGTTTGCTATCCTTGCTATATTTTGAAGTGCTTTGTTTACCATAAGCCCATTATTTTCAAAGGCTTTATTGAATACCTCTTGAATATGAACATTTGTTAACAGCCTTGCACCTTGCTCTGTTGCTGTCTTTTTTGAATATCCTGCGTAAATTCCTGCCTCGGTAGCATTAAAATTATTAGACAAATATCTATTAATGAATTTTCTTTGTTTGGGTGTCAATTTATCTTTTTTCTTTGCCATATCGTTATATATAGACTAAAAAGGTTATTTTGTCAACATTTAGGGGATATCTCAAAATTACATTATACACTATATATAATTTTTTTTCAATCAATAAGCCGATTAACAATATCAATAAATGTATCAATATCGTAAACGACATAATAATCAAACCCCGCATTTTCAAGTTTATTCTTTTTGATAACCTGCCCTTTTTGGAGTTTATTCTTGCCTATCTTAAATTCTATAAATAGAGTAATGCCACCATTGAAGAAGATAATCAAGTCTGGAAAATCCTTATTATCCGGAATACTGAAATTATAAAACCTCTTATTAATCATTCTGGTAATATTGCTCACAATATGAATATATTCAATATTTTTTAGTTTTAAATAAGTTTCGGCAGGTTCTTGCAGTAGTTTCTTTTCGAGTTGTCTGTTTCTCATACTTCCAACCCCTTTTCCTTATACCATATTTCAGCAAACTCATCAGGCATTTTTTCATATACCTGATAAACTATTTCTGATATTTCCCAGATTATTTTTAAATCTGTTTTATTTATATCATCTTTTCTATACTTTTCAAATACCTTTGTAAATCTCTCCTCAATATATTTTATTTTCATACTTATAACCCCTTAATCTCAATATCAAGTTCAATCACTTCTTTAATAAGTTTCATTATTATTCGCTCATACTGTTCAACTCTTAATTTTTTGGTTGCCATTTCTTCATTTAGTTTTTTTAGTTTGTCAGTCATTTTTCTACTCCTTATTATTATTTCTATTTATCCAATCTTTACATTTCTTATCATTTCCCCAGTAATATTTTTCAATTTTTTTTCTATCGCATTGATGAAAATTGATACAATAATGACAAGTATCGTTAGTCATTTTCTTCCTCTCCATATAATTCATTCTCCTGTTCTTCAACCTCTTCATTGGTTGCTTTCCTGCCTTCATAGTTACAACTAAGACAACCCCAATACCATCCTTCCCACTCATTAATTACCATCCAACCACCACACTTAGGACATTTCATTCTTCTTCTTCCTCCTCATAATCCTGTTCTTCATCTTCGCTCTCATCAGTTTCTAAATATCTATTGAGTAAATCTTTCTGATATTG
>NBLS01000029.1 GCA_002084385.1 Desulfobacteraceae bacterium 4572_19 | reverse complement strand
CAAAAATTTTAACTGTAAGAATACATAAGGTGTTTGGAAATTAATTATGAATTGGGACTGGGAAAAATTAAGAGAGCAACAGCAGCGTCAACAAACTAAAGTTGACACTCCATTTGAGGTGCCTCCGCAGATGGATGATTTTATTAAACAGGTTAAAAATATAAAACAGTCGAAGGGAATTACTTTAATAATTGTTTTCCTGTTAGTTGTGGCTGGTTTTTCTACATTTTTTACTGTTGGTGTGGATGAGGTGGGAATTGTCCAACGTTTTGGAAAGTATGTTAGAACCTGTCAACCAGGGTTAAATTTTAAGTATCCGGCTGGTATAGAGAAGGTAACACTGGTTAAAATTAAAAGAATTTATAAGGAAGAGTTTGGGTTCCAGTCGTCTCGGTCGTTTTCGGGAAATCGTTTTGCCGGTGAAAAAACTGATATTAATGCATCAATGATGTTAACCGGAGATCTTAATGTTGCTATTGTTCCATGGATTGTTCAGTACAGGATTAAAGATCCATATAACTATCTTTTTAAGGTTAAAGATGTTCAAAGGTTATTAAGGGATCTTTCGGAATCTTCCATGAGGCTTGTTGTTGGTGACCGCAGCATTAATGAGGTAATTAGTAAAAGAGAGGAGATAGCCGTTGCTGCTAGGAAAATTCTTCAAAAAGAGCTTAATATTGCCCAGACAGGTATTTATATAACTACCATAGAAATGAAAAAAACAAATGTTCCGGCTCCGGTTCAGCCATCTTTTAATGAGGTAAATCAGGCTATTCAAGAGAAGGAAAAGTTGATTTATCAGGCAAAGGAAGGTTATAATAAAGCTATTCCGGCGGCTCTTGGAGAAGCTCAACGAACAGTGAAAATGGCTGAAGGTTATGCATTGGACAGGCTTAACCGTGCAGAAGGTGATACTTCCCGATTTACATCTGTGTATAATGAGTATGTTAAAGCAAAAGATATAACAAAGAGGCGAATGTATCTTGATATGTTGGGTAATGTATTTCCGAAACTTGGTAAAAAATATATTATTGATTCTGATGAAAAAAATTTTTTACCTCTGCTTAATATGAGTAGTTCAGGTGAGAAAGGCGGTATTGTAAGATGAAATTAAAAGGGATAATATTGGTAGTGTTAATTGTGGTTGGTGTGGTGGCATTTATGTCTGCCTATGTGGTGGATGAAACCCAGCAGGTTGTTGTAACCCAGTTTGGAAAAGTTGTTGGTAAGCCTATAACAACTCCAGGATTAAAGTTTAAAATTCCATTTGCACAAATTGCAAATTTTTTTCCAAATAACCTACAGGAGTGGGATGGGGACCCAGGTCAGATCCCAACTCTTGATAAAACGTATATCTGGGTTGATACTTTTGCCAGATGGAAAATTGTTGACCCCGTACTCTTTTTTCAAACCGTAAATAATATAACAAGTGCTTTAGGACGGCTTGATGATATTATTGATCCGGCAGTAAGAAATATGATTACATCGTACAGACTTGTGGAAACTGTACGAAATACTGATAGGGAGTTGGATATAGTTGAAGTGGGGATTCCTCAAAATAAAGATGATGAGGATAGAAATATGGCATCCAAGTTTAAAGTTAAAGTAGGAAGGGATACCATAACAAAACAGATTATGCTCCAGGCAAAACCTAAACTCGCCTCGTTTGGTATCGATCTTGTTGATGTGGAAATTAAACGTATTAATTATGTGGCACAGGTTAGAAAATCTGTTTATGAGCGTATGATTGCAGAAAGAAGTCAGATAGCAGAAAAGTTTCGTGCTGAAGGAAAGGGTGAAGCTCAGAAAATTCTTGGGGATAAAGAACGAGAGTTGAAAAAAATAACTTCCGAAGCGTATATGAATGCTCAAAAAATAAAGGGTGAAGCCGATGCAAAGGTTACCACTGTATTTGCCGATGCTTATGGTGTTGATCCTGAATTTTATTCATTTATAAAAACAATGGAGGTATATGGTAAAAGCTTGGATAAAAGCAGTTCGCTTGTTTTATCCACCAAGTCAGAGTTTCTTAAGTATTTAAAAAGTCGTAATTAAAAGTGTTTTTATATGAAAGTCCATGGAAAAGCTACATTATAAAGACTTTCATTTTTTGTTGTGGTGTATTATCCGTCATGGCAAGTAGGGGCAACCCTTGTGGTTGCCCAATAGGCCTGTGCCTAACTTTCATTTTTCGTTGTGGTGGCAATCCACCATGTTAGTTATAGAAAAGTAATAAGTAGTTAAGTAGTTAAGTAGTATAGACCGTTAGGTAAGTACCAAATTTTAAGATTTGACACAAGGTGTAGCAAGAAGGCGTATTGAAATGTTGCGATGAACGTACACTGAAGTGAAATTACTTATGTGACGGTCTATAAATAAGTTGGTTTTTGTGAATCCATACTCATAAATAATACCTGAATACCTCCTCCTTTTTTTGCTAATTTTGTTATATGTTTGTGTTGTGAAAGCTCAAAACGTTAGTGTATCTTGAGCCTCCACAGCGTAATTTGGTTAGACATATCAGCATTTAAGAAGTACAAGTTGTTTTTTCGGTGAACTCGTATGTAAATATTATTTACCTTTTCTTCTTTGATGTCTTGTACGAGCTAAAAGCTTTCTGTGTTTATGCTTGCGCATTTTTTTACGTCTTTTTTTAATTACACTGCCCAATAGATCACCTCCATTCATTTAATAATGTATTATTTAAAGTATGTTAATTAATAAAAACGCATGATACCATTGTTTCTAATGCTTTGTCCACTATTTTCTGATTTTTTTATAATTTTTATATGAAAGCCCATAGAAACGCTGTAATATAAAAACTTTCATATTTTGTTGTGGCGTACTATCCGCCATGGTGGTTACATAAAACATGTTTTATTCTCAGAATAAAAGTGTAGGGGGAAATGAAAAGTGTTTTTAATACACAGCAAATTAAAATTGTAAATGAAGCCGTTGCTGTGGCGGAAGAACTTGTAAGTAATTTTTATAAAATATCAATGAGCCAGTGGCTTAAAAATAGATATGATTTCGTAACCATGTCCAGGTTGACTCGATCTGAAATTATTGATGGTCCCCACGCTCAGGTAATTAGATATGTTGGGTATAACAAAAGTGATACGCTTGGTTCTTCAGCTTTTGACTATTATAAAATCTGTATTCAGGATTATAAAATTATATCGACAGTAAAAAAAACAGAAGGACTTAATTTATTTCCATTTGTATTATATATTTCTGTGCATGAGTTAATACACGTTGTAAGGTTTAGTCGTTTCGTACATAATTATAATATCTCTTCGGAAAGTGATGTTGTAAGAGAAGAAGAAATTGCTGTTCATGCCATGACAAGAGAAATTTTAGAAACAGTTGCTTTTGAAGGTATGGATAACGTGTTCTCGTATTATAATAAATGGTATCATGCTTAAAGGTGATTTACAAAAACTCAAAATATATAGACAGTCAGATAAATAATTTCTGATTGTTATATCTTGACAACGAAAAAATACTAACTATTATTCAAGTTAAATTTGTTTGAGTTTATGTTTTAAGAGAGTTCTTACGTTTATAGATTGTCAGATAACTGTTTATTTGATGATCTATACGATAGACCGTCACATGGTTACCAGATTTTAAGATTTGGCACAAGGCGTAGCGAAGAAGCCGTATTGAGATACTGCGATAAGCGTACAACGAAGTGGAATTATTTATGTGACGGTCTATGGAAATCACTTGAGGACTGGTTGTTAGGAATAAGGATGTTGTTTTTTTCTATTCCTGAGATTTATTTGTAAACCTGAAAGGTGAGATAATGCCAATTTATGAATATGAGTGTGATAAATGCGGAAAGATTGACGAAGTTGTTCAAAAGATTTCAGACGAACCTCTTGTAAAGTGTCGTTTTTGTTCCGGTAAAGTTCACAAGCTTATTTCCCAGAGTACTTTTCATTTAAAAGGATCAGGTTGGTATGTAACTGACTATGCAGGAAAAGCAGATAAAAAACCTTCTAAAGGAGCGGTTGGTTCAAAAAAAACTAACGGTTCGTCCAAGGTTGGCGGTACGTCTAAAGTTAGTAGCTCAACGACGGTGGAGAAGAAGAAGACAACTAAAAAACAGTAGTAATCTTTATTATAATTGTGTGCGTTTAAATTTGAAAGGAGAGTTGGTAGTTATGAAAATCAGACCGTTACAGGATCGAATTTTAGTAAAACGTCTTGAGGAAGTTAAGCAGACTAAGGGTGGCATTTTTATTCCTGATACAGCAAAGGAAAAACCTGCTGAGGGTACGATTGTTGCCGCAGGCCAAGGTCGCAGAGCAGATGATGGTAAACTTATTGAAATGGAAGTTAATGTTGGTGATCGTGTTCTTTTCAGTAAATATGGTGGAAATGAAGTGACAATTGATAGTGAAGAGTATCTGATAATGGGTCAGGATGACATTCTTGGAGTTGTTGAAGAGTAGTTGTACTGTTATCTATGTGTGATATTTTCTTATTTGGTTGTAACTTGGTTAGAGGCAGTTAACTGCCCACCATGTGAAGACAGTTTAAAATAAATTATTCTATTATTTATTTTATATATGAAATAAATATAAAAATTTTGGAGGTTTTTTTTCGATATGGCTAAAGATATATTATTTGATGCAAAAGCACGAGAAGCAATGTTGACAGGTGTTCAGGCACTTGCTGATGCTGTTGTTGTAACACTTGGTCCCAAGGGAAGAAATGTTGTTATTGATAAATCATGGGGATCTCCTACTGTAACAAAAGATGGAGTAACTGTTGCAAAAGAGATTGATCTTGATAATAAGTTTGAAAATATGGGTGCCCAGATGGTTAAAGAGGTAGCCAGTAAAACAAGTGATATGGCAGGTGATGGTACTACTACTGCAACAGTTCTTGCCAGATCAATTTATGAAGAGGGTCAAAAACTTGTAGTTGCAGGTCATAACCCAATGGGCATTAAACGTGGAATTGATAAAGCAGTTGCATCTATTGTAGAAGAACTAGCTACCATGAGCAAACCAACTAAAGATCAAAAAGAGATTGCACAGATAGGAACTATTTCAGCCAATAACGATGATACAATTGGAAATATTATTGCTGAAGCTATGAATAAGGTTGGTAAAGAGGGTGTTATTACTGTTGAAGAGGCAAAATCAATGGACACAACTCTTGACGTTGTTGAAGGAATGCAGTTTGACCGTGGTTATCTTTCACCTTATTTTGTAACTGACTCTGAAAAAATGGTTGCGTCTCTTGAAGATCCTTTCGTTCTTCTTTGTGAAAAGAAAATAAGCAATATGAAAGATCTTCTTCCTTGTCTTGAGCAAGTTGCAAAGATGGGTAAACCTCTTGTAATTATTGCTGAAGATGTTGACGGCGAAGCTTTGGCTACTCTTGTTGTAAATAAACTTCGTGGCACTTTAAATATAGCAGCTGTTAAGGCACCTGGTTTTGGTGATAGAAGAAAAGAAATGTTGGAAGATGTTGCAATTCTTACAGGCGGTCAGGTTGTATCTGAAGATATGGGTGTAAAGTTAGAAAATATTACTATTGAAGATCTTGGTCGTGCCAAGAGTATAGTTATTGATAAAGATAACACAACAATAGTTGACGGTGCTGGCGAGCGTTCAGCTCTTGAAGGTCGTGTAAAAATGATTCGAGCTCAGATTGAAGATACTTCTTCTGATTATGATCGTGAAAAACTTCAGGAACGTCTTGCAAAACTTATAGGCGGTGTTGCTGTAATTAGTGTTGGTGCTGCAACAGAGACTGAAATGAAAGAGAAAAAAGCCCGTGTTGAAGATGCCCTTAATGCTACGCGTGCTGCGGTTGAAGAGGGTGTAATTCCTGGAGGTGGAGTTGCTCTTATAAGATCAAGCAAGGTTTTAAGTGATCTTAACTTAGGTGGTGAGGAAGATCTTGGTGTTGCCGTTGTTGCAAGAGCAATCGAAGAACCTCTTCGTCAAATTGCTAATAATGCCGGCTTGGAAGGTTCAGTTGTTCTTGATAAAGTTAAAGGTTTAGAAGGAAATGTTGGTTATAATGCCAGAAATGATGTTTATGAAGATCTTATTGAAGCAGGTGTAATTGATCCTACAAAGGTTGTTCGTTTTGCATTGCAAAATGCAGGAAGTGTTGCATCCATTATGCTTACAACCGGTGCAATGATTGCCGATAAACCAGCCGAAAGTGAACCTGCAATGCCAGGTGGAGCTCCTATGGGTGGCGGTATGGGTGGCATGGGTGGAATGGGTGGAATGGGCGGCATGATGTAACCCCTTTCAATTTTATCTCTATATAACCGCCACGGCGAATAGTACGCCACAACAAAAAATGAAAGTCTTTATAATGTAGCTTTTTTATGGACTTTCATATAAATATTAAAAACCTCCATCAGGTGTGAAATAATGCCTTATGGGGGTTTTTTTATATTTGATATTAATTTAAGAGCAGTCATGTTTTTTTGTGAACCCTAAACCAAATATTTACAAATATTCTTGACAGTGTGTGTTTATTCATATAGCTTGTGCCTTGATTTTATTGGTTTTTATTTTTTAACAATCATTTTTACCATAAAATAAACAGGATATAAGGCAGGGTTAAAAAACTCTGTCTTGGTTATTAGAGTTATATTTTGAAACATTTTATTTTGAAAAGAGGGACTTTGTAAATGATTGTCGAATCAGCAAGTATATTTCAAATGATTTTTGATGCAGGACTGGTGGTAAAGTTTGTTATGTTGCTTTTACTTTGTTTTTCTGTGGTGTCCTGGGCAATAATTTTTTTAAAGTTTAAAATAATTAGCAAGGCTTATCATGAGTCAGTCTCTTTTACTGAATCATTTTGGAGAAGCCGTAATCTTTCTGATGCTTTTACAATGGCTAAATCCCTTCCTCGAAGTTCGGTTGCCAAGGTTTTTCGTACTGGATATTTGGAATTAAGAAAAATCAGTCAGGTTAGTTCTAACGTGTCTGCTGACTCTAATTTAGATGTTCCCAATAATAATGAAGGCGGATTTGATTTTTCTGGATCTGATAATGTAAAAAGAACTCTTAGAAGATCTATTAATGCTGAAACCGGCAAGTTGTCTCGCTATATACCTTTTCTTGCAACAGCAGGTAATACTGCACCATTTATAGGGCTTTTTGGGACAGTGTGGGGGATTATGAATACGTTTCAGGGAATTGGGCAA
Organism: Desulfobacteraceae bacterium 4572_19; assembly: GCA_002084385.1. The sequence goes on along the minus strand of NBLS01000029.1, from coordinate 30,774 downwards.
AGTGGCAGTGCAAGTTTGGCTGTGGTTGCCCCCGGTATTTCAGAAGCTTTGGTTGCAACAGCAGCTGGACTTGCTGTCGCAATACCTTCTGTTATTGGGTATAATTATTTTACATCTAAAATAAAAAATATAAATTTTGAAATGCAGAGTTTTGCGGCAGATTTTCTTAATATTGTTGAGCGTGATGTTCTTAAATCAATGGGAAATAAATAGTATATAGCTAATAAGGAGAAGTAGATAATGACATCAGGTAATGGTGATGAACAATTAATGTCTGAAATAAATATTACTCCTTTTGTTGATGTTATGTTAGTGCTTTTAATTATTTTTATGGTAACAGCTCCCATGTTAGTGCAGGGGGTAAATGTTTCTCTTCCCGAGGCAGAGACAGCATCTTTGCAATCTGATAAAGATCATCTTATTATCTCCATAAATGGAGACAGGCAGATATTTATCAATGATTTACAAGTAAAATTTGATTTTTTACGTGAAAAACTTTCAAAGATATTTGCCGGGAAAAAAGATCAGGAGTTATATTTAAAGGCAGATAAAGATGTACCGTATGGTATGGTAGTAGTGGTAATGGCTGAAGCAAAGGCTGCCGGTTTTGAAAAACTTGGTATGATAACTTTACCCCCTACTACCCAAAACAAATAAGGATTTTATATGAAAATCCCTGAAAAGGCTGTTTATGCGAATATAAGGCACTTGTAAACGCTTACAAATATGAGATTACTGAAAAATCATATTCTTGTTCGTGAATGGTTACCATTTTTTGTTGTGGCGTATTATTTGCCGTGGCGGTTATTCAAATATAATTTATTTTTTGATAGATCTTTAACGAAGTGAAATTATTTATGTGACGGTCTATAAAAGCATTGGAAGATACAATATGAATAAATATGTTTATCCGACTGCTAATTTAAATAAACAAACAGAAAGTGGTGCAAGAACATGGACCATTTTTATTATATGTTCCGGAAAGAGATATCTTTTTACCATCAGTTATAAATGTAGATCTCGTTTCCTTACCTCCTGCAGGTTTTACCGAATCAACTCCTGTAAAAAATTTTACAAAACAGCCTGTTAAAGTTTTACCCGTTAAAAAAGTAAAGCAAGTTTTAAAAAAAAAGCAGGTTATTCCCATAGTTTTAAAAAAAAAGCAGGTTATTCCCATAAAAGAGACACCAAAGGTTGTTAAAAAAAATAGACAGATAGAGAAAAAAATACCTGTAGCAAAAATAATCAAAAAAAAACAACCTAAAAAATCTCTAAAATCAAAAACATATAACTCTTCAAAAATTATTGAAAGTACCAGAAAACAGATGAAAAAAAGAGCTGAAAAATCTGAAGATGACCATTTGGATAAAGCTTTTAGTCGTCTTAGAATTGATACGGAAAAAAGAGAAAAAAGCGGTGTAAATTTAACTTTTGGTAATAATACTGCCCGTGGAAAAAGGGTTCCGGAAATTATTAAGCTGTATCAGATGGAACTTTCTTATCATATACAAAAAAACTGGGCTTTTTCTGAGCGTCTTGCAGGTAATCAAAAAGGGTTAAATGTAAATATTTTAATTAAAATAATGGCAAATGGTGAAATATATGATATAGAGTACAAAAAAAAGTCTGGAAATAAATACCTTGATGATTCTGCTTACAGGGCAGTTGTAAAGTCGAATCCTCTTCCTGCACTGCCCAAAGGGTACTCTTCATATGATGTGGTGTTAGGCTTTACTCCTTCAGGGTTAAGGTAAGCGTTCACAATACCTCATCTTCGCATAAACAGCTTGTCATATATAAGACAACTATTATATGCTAAGCTGTTTATGTAAATATAAGAACTTGTGAACGCTTACAAATGTGAGATTACCTAAAAATCACATTTCTTGTTCGTGAACGGTTACAAAGTGTGTCTAAGGAAATGAAAGCATGAAAAAAAATATAATTGTTTCTATCTGTTTTGTTGTTATTTTATTTGTAGTAGCTTTGCCTTGCAGGGCAGGGTATGACTATATAAGTATAAGTGATCCGTTTATTCGCAAGATACCTGTTGCTGTGCCTGTCTTTAAATCTTTAACTTCCAATAGCAAAGAAGATATTGTTGCAAAAGAGGCATCAAAAATTTTAGCTGATGCTTTAAAATTTACCGGATATTTTAAAATAGTTGATAGAGGTGCATATCTTGAAAAGCCAAGTCAGATTGGAATTACAAAACGAACATTAAAATTTAAAAACTGGACATGTATAGGAGCAGAATTTTTAATAACAGGTGGTGTTTCCATTGAAGAGAATAAACTTACAATGGAACTTAGACTTTTTGATACTGTTAAGGCAAAGCTTTTAATTGGAAAAGAGTATATTAGTAATATTGATGAACAGCGTAAAATGATACATAGATTTGCAAGTCAGGTTGTATATTACTTTACTGGAAGTAAGGGAGTTTTTGATACTCAAATTGCATTTGTTTCTACCGGTACAGGAAAAAAAGAGATATATACTTGTGATTTTGATGGAAATAATCCCCAAAAGGTTACAAATGCAAAAAGCATAGCCCTCTCTCCCGTATGGTCATCAGATGGTAAGTGGCTTGCATATACTTCTTATAAAAATGGAAAACCCGATCTTTTTATTAAAAATTTAAAAGGACAAAATGGCTATATTATAGATAAAAAAGGTTCAAACATAAGTCCATGTTGGTTACCGGGGCAAAATAAACTTGCCGCAACTTTAACATTTACAGGTGATCCTGAAATTTATTTATTGACTGGAACCGGTAAAATTATTAAAAGACTAACTTACAGTAGGGGAATTGATGTTTCACCTTCATTTTCACCGGATGGTAACTATATGGTTTATGTATCCCATGGTTCTGGAACCCCCCAGTTATATATTATGAATTTGGAAACAGGTAAATCCAGAAGACTTACCTATTCAGGAAAATATAATACTTCCCCTGCATGGTCACCTACGGGAGATAAAATAGCTTATGTTGGAGGCCGGGACGGACATTTTAATATTTACTTAATTTATGTTAAAAGCGATGGTACTGCTGACGGTGCTATTATAGGTGGTGAATCAGTACAGCTTACCTTCGATGCCGGTGATAATGAAGACCCCGCATGGTCACCGGATGGAAGTCTTATTCTGTTTAGCTCGACAAGGGATGGTAAATCAAGGATTTATGTTATGACTGCTGCCGGAACTGATCAGCAATGCTTGCTAACATTAGATGGCTTGCAAATGGATCCTGCATGGTCAGCAGTTAACGAAAACTATTAATAATATTTTAACAAGGAGGAGAAAGAAATGTTCAAAAAGATGTTGATAAGAGTTGCTATTTTGGTGGTTATTTCTGGCTTGGTGTTGACAGTGTCATGTGCTAAAAAAACGATTGATTCATCTGCTCAGTCTGCTGCTGTAAGTGAAGCTGAGGCTGCCAGAATTGCGGCAGAAGAAGCAAGGTTACTTGAGTTGGCAAAGGAGAAGGCGTTAATTGAAGAAGCTGAATTGGCAGCAGCCGCCATATTGGCTGAAAAAATTGCTGCTCAGCGGGATAGATTTATCAATGAAAATGTCTATTTTTCTTTTGATAGTTCTGCTCTTAATGGTGATGCACAATATGTTTTAAAAGAGAAAGCTCAATGGTTGCTGTCAAACCCCAGTGTGCAAATCAGGATTGGAGGATATTGTGATAACAAAGGTACAACAGAATATAATCTTGCTCTCGGTGATAGGCGGGCAAACGCAGTAAAGGGATTCCTATCTGATATGGGAATACCAATAACTCGTATGGAAACAGTTAGTTATGGAGAAGAATATAGTCCTGCGTCCCATACTACAGAAGCCCAGCTATCAAAAGATAGACGAGCCAGTGTAAGTATAAAATAAGACAGAGGTTACTTTTAAATTTTGTTGTATTGTAGAGTATTTTTTGAAGAGCCCTTATAGACCGTCAAGTTATTATTTATGTGACGGTCTATAAATGGTAAGCGTTCACAATACCTCATCTTCGCATAAACAGGTTATCATATATAGGACAACTATTATATGACAAACTGTTTATGCGAATATAAGAACTTGTGAACGCTTACAAATGTGAGATTACTGAAAAATCACATTTCTTGGTCGTGAATGGTTATAAATATTTTACGTCTGTTTTCGATAATTTTAAAACAATAATTACTTAAGTTATGATATTGTTTGCCCCCTGAGTGGGTTTTTAAAATGAGTTTTCAGGTTATTAATATGAGTAAATTTTATACAATTTTTTTTTCCTTTTGCGTTCTGATTACAGGATGTGTCTCGCCGGATGATATACGTATTTTGGATTCACGCATGTTACTTTTGGAACGACAAAATAGTGAATTGCAAATTGAAAATGCAAAATTAAAAGAAAAAATTAATGATATTGAAGTTAATTTAAAAACAGTTGCCGGAAAAGGTATGATGGGCGTTAAGACTAATTATGCAGAACTAAAGGCAAATTTTGAGATAGTACAAGATCAAATTAGTAAGTTGCAAGGTGAGAGTGAGGAGATAAAATATATTTTTGAAAATAGATTAACGGGGATGAATAGATCTGTAATATCAAATACAGGCAGGTTGGTTCGGTTAGAACAGTTTGTGGGGTTTGAACCGTCTGATAAAATTGATAAAGTTAATAAAGGTAATAAATCTGATACAACGAGTAAATCTAATACACCTCTAACCAAAAAATCTAATAACGGACAGGGTTTATCCGAAGAACAATTATACTGGTCGGGTAAAAAAGCTTTTGATGCCGGAGAGTATGAAAAAGCCAGAGAAATTTTTAGAAAATATTTGAAATTATACCCTAAATCCCAAAATGCTGATAATGCACAATTTTGGAGTGGTGAAATTTATTATCGTGAAAAATGGTATGAAAAAGCCATTTTGGAATATCAGAAAGTAATAGAAAAATATGCTAATGGAAATAAGGTGGCATCCGCACTTTTAAAACAAGGTTTGGCTTTTGATAGTCTTGGCGAAAAAGGAAACTCACGTTTAATTTTAAAAAAACTTATTAAAATGTATCCAAAATCAAATGAAGCAAAAATTGCAAAAAACAAGTTAAAGAAGTAAAAAGTGTTTAAAATAATTGGCATAGATCCTGGGCTTGCCGGAACGGGTATTGGAATCGTTCAAGGCGTTGGTAAGTGTATTGATAATTATTCATTTGGAGTCGTTGGTACTTCCAAGAACGATTCCCTTCCGGATCGTCTTAATCAGATATTTTTAAAACTGGAGCAGGTTTTAAAAAATGAAGAACCTGATTTGATGGTAGTGGAGGAAGTTTTTTCTGTTAAAAAGTTTCCACAAGCTGGCATAACTCTTGGTAAGGTAAGTGGTGTTATTATGCTTGCAGGGTGTAAAGCAGGTGTTTCTGTTGTTGAAGTTCCTGTACGTGAAGCCAAACAAATTTTATCAGGCTTTGGTAATGCAAGTAAATCTCAACTTGAAATGTCGGTAAGACATATTTTAGAGCATGATCAACCAATAAGGCCTGTTCATGCATCTGATGCTCTTGCTCTTGCAATTATTGGACTTTATCGTTACTCATAAATGTTTTATATGAAAGTTAGGCACATGCTTATTGGGCAACCACAAGGGTTTGCCCCTACTTTCATATAAAATGCTTTCATTTTTGTTAAGGCTTATTATTCGTCATGGCAAATTATTAGGATTGTATGATAGGTTATCTTGAAGGTAAACTTTTAAAAAAAGAGAGTGATAAAATACTTTTACTGGCAGGTCATGTAGGTTATGAAGTGATGCTTCCCGGTATTGTAATGAAAACACTTAATGATAAGATTATTGATGATTTTGTCTCTCTTTATATCTATTACGTTCAAACGGAAAGACAGCCAAAACCTGTGCTTATTGGATTTAATAGGGAGAGTGAAAAAACTTTTTTTCAGCATTTTATTTCCGTGGAGGGGATGGGCCCCCTAAAAGCAAGTAAGGCATTAGATATTCCTTTACAGGAAATTGCTGTTGCCATTGAAAATAGTGATGTGTCAAAATTAACTTGTCTTAAGGGCGTAGGCAAAAGAATGGCTCAGAAGATAATTGCATCCTTGGAAGGTAAAATGACAAGCTTTATACTTCCAGGCACAATAAACGAAAAAACAACTGTTCTTATAGAAGATTATGCTGAACAGGTGTCAGGTGTACTTGTTGCCCAACTTGGTTATAGATCTTCGGATGCAAAAAAACTTATTGCCGATGCTTTAAAACGTAATCCTTCTATTAATTCTTCAGAAGAACTATTTGATGAAGTTTATGGCGGTGTAAATGAAAGTGGTAAAAGTAAATAATGTCTGATGAAATTTTAACATATTCATCTAAAAAAAAAGAGTTGTTAAAAAACGCTGAACAAGGGGTGTTGGCAAAAAAAAGTCTTTCTGTGGATTATGAACAGGAAATTTTATCATTACGGCCTGAATCGTTTTCTGAATATATAGGACAAAAAGAAACCATTGAGGTCTTAAATATTGCAATTGAGGCCGCAGGTTTTAGAAAAGAACCCCTTGAACATGTTCTTTTGCATGGGCCACCCGGGCTTGGTAAAACTACAATGGCTCAAATTATTGCTGCCAAAATGGGAGGCTCTCTTGTTGTAACTTCAGGACCGGCTCTTGAAAAGGGTGGTGATTTAATTGGGATATTGACTAATCTGAAAGTTGGTGATATTCTCTTTATTGATGAAGTTCATAGGCTACCAAAAATTGTAGAGGAGTTTCTCTATCCTGCCATGGAGGATTTTGCAATTGATTTTGTATTTGATAAAGGTATTCATGCCAGAACGCATAGATATAGGTTAAAACAGTTCGTTCTCATAGGAGCAACAACCAGAGTAGGGCTACTTTCTGCACCTTTACGGGATAGATTCGGAATTTTTAGAAGCCTTGATTTTTATGATGTAAACGAATTGTTGCAAATTATTAGTCGTTCTGCAAAACTTTTATCGGCAAAAATTGACAAAGATGGTGCAAAAGAGTTGGCAAAAAGATCCAGAGGTACACCAAGAATTGCAAATCGGTTGCTCAAGAGGGTCAGAGATTATGCTCAGGTAAAATGTAATGGGATCATAACAAAAAAAACAGTAAATGGAGCGCTTTTACTTGAAGGTGTTGATTCGATGGGGCTAATGAGTCTTGACCGCAGTTATCTCGAAACCATAATAAAATATTATGGAGGCGGGCCGGTGGGTATAGAAGCCATAGCTGCAACACTTCAGGAAGAGACAGATACTCTCGTTGATGTTGTGGAACCATATCTTTTAAAGATAGGTTTCGTAACAAGAACATCATCGGGAAGAAAGGCTATGAAAAATGCATATGAGCACTTGGATATAAGTTATCAAAGAACGCTGTTTTAGGGTAAATTTATTTTTTATAAATCATTTTTACCATAAAATTTAAATATGATACGTATTATCTTTAATTTTATGGAAAATAATATAGTTATTGGAGGTTTTTTTTGGGTTGTGTTAAATTTTGCAAAGAGCTTATTTTCTTTTTTGTAGTAACGTTTTGTTTTTTGTGTCGAAAGTGTGCCGGATAAAGATATTTTGAGTGTTGTTATTCCTGATGTTATTGTTTCAATTGATAAAACAGGAGACGCTGTGGTTGTTGTTGAAAAAGTTTCTCAAAAATTAATGCTTTATGTTTACAATGGAACGTATGAAAAACTTTTGGAATTTGATTGCTCCACCGGAGAATCCTCTGGTATTAAACTTCGTGCTGGTGATAAAAAAACACCCGAAGGAATCTATTTTTTCTTACATGATTACATAGATAAATATCTTGCACCGATATATGGTAGTCGAGCGTTTACCACAGATTATCCTAATTTTATTGATAGAACAACCGGTAAGGATGGTAGTGCCATCTGGTTACATGGTACAAATAAAGTGCTGAAACCAAGAGATTCTAATGGTTGTGTTGCCTTAACTAATAAGGATATTGATACACTTGTTGATTATATTAAACTGAATCGTACAGCAGTGGCAATGGTAGAAAAAATAAATTATGTGCCGGTTGAGTCTGTAGATGCTGAAAAAGTATCTATAAAAAATTTTCTTTCTAAGTGGAATAATACACTGGAAGATGGCACATATCAAGATTATTTAAAGCTATATGATACACAATATGTTCCAGAAATTAGGTGGTGGTCCCAATGGAACTTGATAAGAGAAAAGATAAAAAAGAACTCAGGGGAACTTGAAGTTAATATCCAAGATATTTCGATATTTAAACATAATAATATATATGTTGTTTTATTTGATCAAGTATTAAAATCAATTGGAAATAATGTAAGTTTCGCAGGTACAAGAAAACTGTTTATATCCAAAATAGATGAGAAATTAAAAATAATTGGTGATGAGTACCAGCCAAAAGAAAATTTAAAGGATACAAAACTTCTTAAACATCCCCTTTTGATAGCAAGTTTAAATCTTGAAAAATTAGTGGAAATTCAAAAAAAGAAAGATTTATATAAAAATATTGAAAATATGGTAATGGAATGGGTTAAAGCATGGTCATCTAATGATATGGATAAGTATGCTTCGTATTATGCCTTAGATTTTTATTCAAATGGTATGAATAAAAAAAGATGGGTAAACTATAAGCGACGGCTTGCTAATAAGTATAATTACATTAATGTAGCAATAAAAAATATAAAAATACGAATAGGAAAAAATGGGGCTGACGTATCATTTTTTCAAATATATCAATCAAGTGGGTATAGTGCGAAAGGAATAAAAAAACTTAAGCTAATACACGAGGATGGAAAATGGAAAATTATGAGAGAGACCTGGAAAAAGAGTTAGCAACTTACAAGATATCCGGCAATTTTCGAAAAGCTTCAAAATGGCGTATGCTTCTTGTTGATGAGTATGGGGAAATTCGTCAAATTCGTAGGGTAAAAGGAGCAGTACTTTTTTCTTTATTTTTCTTTATTATAGTACTGTGTGCAGGTGCAAGTTTTGCTTTTTTATATTTTTATGAAAAAGATTTAGGTAACAAGCTTGAGGAGCAACTATATACCTCTAATTTAAAAATTGATAAGATGCAAGAGAAGATGGAAATACTAATGGCTCGTATTGTAATATCAGAGTCAAAGAATACTGCCTTGAAAATTGGTAAGAATGGTAAAAAAAAAGTAACTACCAAAGCGTATGATGATGCAAAACTTGTTGCCACTAAATTAGATGCTGAAAAAAGGAGAATTGCTGAAGAAATAAAAAAAGCTAAAGAAAAGGCTGAGTTAGGCAGAATTGCCCAAGCAAAGAAAATTGCTGAAGAAAAAAAGAAAATTGAAGAAAAAAAGATGGTTGAAAAAAAGAGACTTATTGAAGAAAAAAGGGTAGCCGAAGAAAAAAGAGTAGCCGAAGAAAAAAGAGTAGCCGAAGAAAAAAGAGTAGCCGAAGAAAAAAAAGTAGTCGAAGAAAAGAAAAAAGCAGAAGAGGATGTAGATATAAAGAAAGTTGAAGCTGATAAGTTAAGTATTGCAAAAAATTCTTCAGGTAGGTTTTATCAGGCAAGTTTTGAAATTAGAAATATTGAAAATACTACAAAACGAATAGGGGGTAGAATTTTCCTTTTATTGAATCCTGTTGATAATTTATTGAAAAATCAATTTATAGTGCCAAATGTTAAGCTAATTAATGGTAAACCGGGAAATATTCGTATGGGCCAGAATTTTTCTATTGCACGATTTAAAACCGTGTATTTACGATTTGATACAACTTTGGACCCAATGTTATATAAAAGTGCAACAGTTTTTATTTATGGCAGAGATGGAAAGTTAATGTTGAAAAAGAGTTTTGATATAAAATAAAGTATTTTTTTCGTCGAGGCATAAATTCGTTATGGCAAGTTTATATGAAAGTCTTAATAAAATGCTACATTACAAAGACCTTTATTTTTGGTTGTAGTTGCAATGGCAAGGTATTGGAAATTTAAAAATTAATGTATTTATTTAAGTTGTTCTACGTAATATTTATAGTTGTTTTAACGTCATCATCGACTATTTTTATTGAAAATTTTGCATATGCACAAAAAACACATATAGTGTATTTTGAAGATAGCGAGCACGAGTTGCATGTATATAAAATTTTTGGAAAAGAACCCGGTAAAACAATTATGCTTATAGGGGGTATTCAAGGTGATGAACCAGGTGGATTTCTTTCAGCTGATATGTATGCGGATCTAACATTGGAAAAAGGTAATTTGATTGTTGTACCAAGGGCAAATTTTCAATCTATTGTTTTAAATAAAAGACAAATTAATGAGGATATGAATCGAAAATTTGCAGAAGGTGAGGCAAAAAATTATGAAGCAAAAGTTGTTACTATTCTTAAAAAATTAATCTCCCAAAGTGATTGCCTTCTTAATCTTCATGATGGTTCCGGTTTTTTTTCTGAAACATGGGATGGACCACAAAGAAATCCTAAAAAATACGGGCAGTCAATTATTTCTGACTCTGAAGTATATAAAAATCCTGAAACCGGTGAAATTCTGGAGCTTGGCCGTATGGCAAGGGATGTAGCTAAAAAAATTAATATAAAGATAAAAAATCCTGCACATAAATTTCATTTTAATAATCATAGAACATCTGAGATTAGTTCTCTTCATAGAGAGCAGAAAAAATCAGCCACTTTTTACGCTATGAGTAAATGTAATATACCGGCATTTGGTATTGAATCCAGTAAATCTTTGCCCCTTGAAATAAAAGTGCGACATCATATTTTTGCAATAAACGCTTTTTTAGAACTAATGGATATAATTCCAGAGATGCCGGGTGTTCATTTGCAAAGTCCGGAAATGCACTATCTTTTAATTTCGGTTAATAATTCTCTTCCTATAGCCGTGAAAAATGGGCATACGCTTTATGTTAATCAAGGTGATACTGTAGCTGTGCATCATGTAGAAGCAAATTATGAACGGGGATTAAATGTTGATATTTTGGGACTTGGAACAGTTAATGATATGCGTAAAAATATTGTTATAACAAAACCTGTAAGAGTAGTGGCTAAAAAAGATTACTATCCTTGTGGTAGTGTCTATATTGCATTTGGTACTCCGGCAGAAACAGCACGGTTAGAAGCTATTGTAAAGAAAAAAACGGATCAAATATCTCCGTTTCTTCTTTATAGGGTGACTGTAAATGGTAAAGAACAAATTATTGAAAATTATCAACATATAAAACTTGTTAAGGGGGATATTCTTGAAATTATAGATGTGATTTTCAGTATGGGCGATCCATCAGCTCTTGAGGTAAATTTTAAGGGCTTTGTTGGAGATAGGGTAAATAATACAGGCGAGGACAGAGGTTATCTTATTAACACCGGAACAGATCTTATTAAGAGGTTTTCTCTTAATAAGAAAGGTATAAAATATCAAATTATTACTCAGTATCAGAATCGAATTGTTGGAAAATTTTTTATTAATTTGGAGGAACCTGTCTTAAAATATTTACTTATAAAAAAAGGTGACGGCCAAATAAATGCATATAAACCGGGGGAAACTATCATTGTCGAAAATGATAATAAGATATTGCAAATTGTTGATTTTATAACAAATGTTGATAATGTTTCGAATGTTGATATGTTGCTTGTAAGTTCGGATGGTTCCTTTCGTAAATTGGATATTAATAAAAAAATTAATAAAAAAATTAATATTTTAATTGATGCAACTACAATGATTTCTTCAACACCTTATCGTATTGAGTTAAAGCGTGGAAAATTGATTATGGGTATTGTTTTAATTTCTATAGGAGAAAAGTTATGAGTAAAAAAAAAGAATCAAAGAATTTATCAATTATTGATAGCGATTTAAAAATTGAGGGTAAGTTAGAGAGTAAGGGACGTTTGGTAATAAAAGGCACGGTTCGTGGCTCAATTATTGGAGAAACAATAATTATTGCTGAAGGTGGAAACGTATGTTCGGATGCACAGGTTGCCAGTATAACAATTGGAGGCTCGTTTGAAGGTGATATAACAGCTTCAAATGAATTGATAATATTATCAACCGGTAAATGTTCAGGTAAAGCTTCCTGTAAGGATCTTGTAGTGGAAAATGGAGGTGTGTTAAATGCCGATGTTACATGGTAGAACAACAAAAGATTTAAATGTGGGAAAAACTGAAAGTTTTAAGCCGATAGATGTAAGTTAAGGGTTTTATAGAGACTTTCATATAACTTGTCATGACGAAATGAAAAAATATTATGAGGGGTGCGAAGATGAATAAGTTTTATAGAGACTTTCATATAACCGTACGCCACAACAAAAAATGAAAGTCTTTATAATGTAGCTTTTCTATGGACTTTCATATAAAATTTATAAATAGTTTTTTTTATCTTGACATGGTTATAAAGTTCTACTATGTAGCCGATGTTATTATTTAATAGAATTTGGAAAGAGGAGTTAAGGAAATTGAAGAAATATACGTACAGTGCAAAAAATTCAGATAACAAGAATAATTGGTGTATTGTTGATGCTGAAAATATTCCACTTGGAAGGGTAGCATCGGCAGTGGCAACTCGTATTAGAGGGAAGCATAATCCACTATTTACACCCCATGCAGATATGGGTGACTGGGTGATTGTGATAAATGCTGATAAAGTTATTCTTACCGGGAAAAAACTGGATCAGAAGACTTATTATCGTCATACTGGTTATATGGGTGGAATAAAATCTATTACCGCTAAAGAACTTTTGAAGAAAAAACCGGAAGATCTTGTTCGTATTGCCGTTAGAGGAATGTTACCCAAGAATAAACTTGGAAGAAAGCTAAATAAAAAATTGCGAGTTTATACAGGTTCCCAGCATCCTCACGATGCCCAGCAACCTGAGGTTGTAAAATGTAGTAGATAGTGTTTGAATGTAAATTGCTATTTTTTTAAGTTTTTGTGGGATAGGCAGTATATAATTATCTTCATTTACTTATGAATGGTTTTAAATATTTTTTTAAAAAACTGGAGTGTTAAATGGAAAATGCAAATGTTTACTACGCAACTGGTAAGCGTAAAAGTTCAATTGCAAGAACATGGCTTTTGTCAGGTACCGGAAGTATTGTTGTAAACGGAAAACCTGCAAACGATTATTTTGGTCTTGGAACAGCTATGCTTGTTCTTACGTCTCCCCTTGCTTTAACAGAAAATAGTGATAAGTATGATCTTAAAATTACTGTAGCCGGTGGTGGTATTATGGGGCAAGCTGGTGCAATAAGGCATGCAATTACAAAAGCACTTATAAGTGCTGATCCTGAGTTACGACCTGTGCTAAAAAAAGCTGGATTTGTTAGAAGAGATCCTAGAATTAAAGAACGAAAAAAGTATGGTCAGAAGGGTGCAAGAGCACGTTTTCAATTTTCAAAACGTTAGAATCTATGTTTTTACTATAGATAGTCAGATAATTACCAAATTAAGATTGGCATAAGACGTAGTGAAAAACTGTATTGAGATATTGTGATAAGCATATGGTGAAGTGAATTAATTAATTTGTAATTATTTCACAAATCGTATGAAGAATCCGTAAGGCACTTGTGAACGCTTACAAATGTGAGATTACCGAAAAATCACATTTCTTGGTCGTGAAGGTTATAAATATTGTTATAAGCGTATAATGAAGTGAAATTTATAGCGATGATATGATTTTAGAAGGGGGAGTAGGTGGTATCTGCTCCCCTTTTTTTATTGAGGTTTTTTATATGGATAGTTATCTTTTTTATGATATTGAAACCACGGGACTTAATAAGGCTTTTGATCAGGTTCTTCAATTTGCTGCAATAAGAACTGATAAAGAACTTAATAAAATTGATGAACATGTGATTTATATAAAACTTAGACAGGATGTAATTCCCTCTCCGATGGCTATGATAACTCATCAGATTCCTATTTCACAATGCGATGCAGGAATAGAAGAGTATGCAGCTTTTAAAAAAATTCATAATTTATTAAATAAACCCGGTACAATTAGTGTCGGATATAATACTTTGGGATTTGATGATGAATTTCTTCGTTTTTCATTTTATAGGAATTTACTTACTCCATATACCCATCAATTTTTAAAAGGCTGTGGAAGAATGGATATTCTTCCAATGGCTGTTATGTACAGACTATATAAACCTCATGTACTTGTTTGGCCGGAAGTTGATGGGAAACCATCTATGAAACTTGAAAATATAAATGCCGGTAATTTACTTGTTGCAGGTAGATCCCATGATGCCATGGTGGATGTTGAAATCACATTGGAACTTGCCAGGATATTATATAATGAAAGAAAAATGTGGGATTATCTTTTAGGTTATTTTTGTAAGAAAACTGATTTACAAAGAATAAATAAATTTCCGGTTTCTTTTACATCGAAAGCAGGAGAGCATACTTACGCAATACTTGTAGATAATAAGATAGGTGGCAAGTTAAAATATCAATCTTTGGTTCTTGGTCTTGGAAACTCTATTCCATATTCTAATCAAACCCTCTGGTTAAGATTGGATTTACCTGACCTTCAAGATGTTAATTCTGAGAATTTACAGGAAAAAACATGGGTTGTTAGAAAAAGAGCTGGTGAGCCTGGAATACTATTGCCTCCAGAAAAACGATTTTTAAGTACATTAACTGAAAGTTCGCGAAATATAGCAGAACAAAATCTTAATTGGTTGCGGGAAAACAAAAAAATTTTTCAAGAAATTGTAAGGTTTTATAGAGAATTTTCATATCCTGCTATTCCTGATCAAGATCTTGACGCGGCACTTTATTCTAATGGGTTTATGTCAAAAAGAGATCTTGTTTTATGTCAAAAATTTCATAAAGAAAATTTTGATGGCAAGATTGAGTTAATTAATAAGTTTCAGGATAAAACAACAAAAATGATGGCTTGCCGTTTACTTTTACGAAATTTTCATAGAAAAACAATACCTGATTATATTGGTGCTGAATATTATAGTTTTTTAAAAAAGGCACATACATTGTCAGATGATGAAAGGCTTGTAGATTATAAAGGTACAAAGCGAACAGCTCTGTCTAATGTTATTAAGGAAATTAATGAATTAACTGAAAACAATAAAGATATTGAACAACTTGCCATTTTAAAAGAATTAAAAAAATATTTAAACGTTCACGAACAAGAAACGTGATTTTTCGATAAGGCATATTGAAGAAAATAATATATCAATATGGTGCAGGATTTTGGATTCTGTTCAAGG
Source organism: Desulfobacteraceae bacterium 4572_19 (assembly GCA_002084385.1). Next base: position 15,541 of record NBLS01000029.1, on the reverse strand, counting down.
TGCGTTAAAGATTGCATATTGGTTATATGTGCTCTTTGACGCAACGCAGAACAGGAGTCAAAGACAAACAAGATTGGTATATTATTTTTTTTAACATGCCTAATCTCATATTTGTAATTTACATTTTTTATTTTTGAGTAAGCCTTAACGCTTATTCATTTTTCGGAGTTCAAAAAGTTGGGCTTCATGGACAAATTGGCTGAGCATCATTTCGTCTTTTCGCGAAATTTTTGTAAATTTTACTCCCATAAATCCATAGAGGTCGTTGTAGTTACTGTTTGTACGAATTGCAGAAGCTTTAACTTCAATACTCTCTTTTTTCTTAGTTTTATCTGGCATTGTCCTTATTAGTAAAAGGTTTAGCTTAAATAAGGAGCTAGCCTTAATTTGCAACATTGGATTTTTTTTTCGTTTAATTGTTTTGGGAAGCAACATTCCAGTTCCTGTTACGGAGATATCAAAAAGCTTGAAGCTTTTCCCGGATATATATTGCTGATCTTGATGTGTAAGTACTCCACCAACATTAAACTCAGTATTCGTATTATGCCTGTATGCTGACCTTATGTTTCCTTCAAACATTGATGGGGAGTATTTAATCTTTAGAGCTTTTGTTGTATTATCACCAGAGAGTTGATAATGATTAAGGTAGTCGGTAATTTTACAACTTACCCCAACTCTTGTTATTCGAGATAATTCCCCTGTAACTGTTGTTGTTAAAGACATCTCATCAAAATCACGACCTGGTAACATTGGCGGAGTTGATTGGGCAATAATAATGATATTGTCATCATGATCACACTCAAATATTATAGATGATCTTATCGTTGGAGCGAGAGAGTTGATATTAAAAGCAATCTCAACGCCTCTACCCGGTGTAAAAATATCACGTATCTGATTTCCCATTTTTTTCTCAGCTCTCAACAGTATTGAAAAAGGTCATATTTTAATATCGTTTACTATAAGTTAATAAAGTAGTTTCTATTCGCATAAACGGCTTAGCATATAATAGTTGTCCTATATATATGACAAGCTGTTTATGCGAAGATGAATGAGGTAGTTGTGAACGCTTACTCGTTATTTTACCTGTTATGTAGTTGGTAAAATACAGGTAATCAGCTTAACCCATTGATTTTATTGACCACACTAACTTCGGTTGAGCTAAATAATCTCACTTCGTTGCATATCTATCCCAGTATTGCACCACGGCTATCTTTGTTACGCCTTGTGAAATTAATTGTCAGACAAGTCTATAGTTCATTGAGCTATTCGATGATGTCACCAATGTTTATTTTAGGGCATCTTTAAGAGCTTTCCCCGGAACAAATTTTGGGACATTTCTTGCCGCAATATCAATCTCTTCACCTGTTTGAGGGTTTCTACCTTTTCTAGCCTTTCTTTCAACAGACTTAAATGTTCCAAAACCTACAAGTGTAACGGCTTCTTTGTTACTGAGTGTGTCAGCAATAGATGTAAATACACAGTCAACCGCAGCTTGAGCATCTTTTTTGCTTCCAATAACTTTTGCTACTTCACTTACTAAATTGCCTTTGTTCATGCTTTTGTTCTCCTGTTTAAACGATTCTATTGTTTGATAATAACGACATGTCCGAATGACAGTCGTAATTAAATTACTTCACGCATAAGCCCTTATAAATATTTTATATCAAATAATTACCCATACGTCAACTATATAGCTACCTTTACACTATCGTTCTGAAAGACCTATAAAACAACAGTATTTCCACAAACTTTTAAGTAAATTACGTTTTTAATGCTCAGATGTCAAGTGTTTATTGGGCTTTTTTAAAAAAAAATTAAAAAACATAAATTTTTAAGATTTATATGTTGTCGTTCTTTACATAATTTACATATTAGGATAAGTACAACTGTTATAGATTACAACATAAATAATTTTATTTCTAACAACCATCTTGGTGGATGTTCACTATAACAAAACATGAAAGTCTTTACAATACAGTGTTTTTACGGACTTTCATAATAAAAATAATAACCGTTCACGAACAAGAAATGTGATTTTTCGGTAATCTCACATTTGTAAGCGTTTATAAGTGTCTTATATTCGCATAGATAGCTTGTCATATAATAGTTATCTTGTATATGACAAGTTGTTTATGCGAAGATGAGGTCTTGTGTATGCTTATAAAAAACATAAAGAAAGGAAGTAAGCAATGAATGAACAGTTTGTAAATCCTTTTATTGAGGCTGCTCTTTATATTCTTGAAACGACAGCATCTGTTAAGGTAAAGCCATTACCTCCATATCGAAAGAGTGGGAAAGTTGTTAAGGGTGCAATTTCAGGTCTAATAGAAATGGGTGGTGACGTTACTGGCAGCATAGTTATTTGTTTTACTGAAAAATGTATTCTCGGTATTGTATCCGGCATGTTTGGGGAAGAAATGACAGATATGAATGATGAAATAAAGGATGCGGTTGGAGAAGTTGTTAATATGATAAGCGGTCAGGTCTCAACGAAGATGGCTGAAAAAGGGAAAACTTGCGATATAAAGCTCAAGGATGTCATAATGGGCAAAGATCACTCTGTTGAACATTTGGGAGATGCTCCGGTAATTGTAGCACCATTTAGTTCTAATATGGGAAATTTTGCGTTAGAAATTTGTCTTGCTGAAAAGTAATCAGTGAATGGTTTAGGGTTTACTCAAAAATAAAGGTAAGCGTTCACAAGCACCTCATCTTCGCATTACAAATGTGAGATTACCGAAAAATCACATTTCTTGGTCGTGAACGGTTACAAAATAAATTAACAATTTTAAGAGTTGAGGTGCATGATGTTTTAAAAGTAGAAGTTATTTTGCCCCTATATGTGTTATGAAGTTATAAAATTTATATACCATTTAATTATTTGGTGTCCATAGGCAATATAAAGTATGGCTGCGGCTGAAAGATAAGGTCCAAATGGTATGCGAAGTTTTGAATTATTATTGCGAGTTAAGATCATTATGATAACTCCTCCGATAGTGCCGGCAGCTGAAGATATAAAAATTGTAAAAAGAACTCCTTGCCAGCCGATAAGTGCACCTATCATGGCAAGAAGCTTAATATCTCCTCCGCCCATTCCCTCATTTTTTCTGAGAAAATAGTAAATTAGTGCTACCATATATAAAGAGCCTCCTCCTGCAATCAATCCTGTTATTGATTCGATAAATGTAATATTCGGCAAGGCAAAACTTGCAGCAACACATAAAAGAATACCGGGAAGAGAAATAACATCAGGGATTATCTGGTGGTCGATATCTATAAATGAAATAGTTATAAGGGTTGCAGTGAAGGCAAAATAAATTACCCATTCAATGGAAATTCCAAATTTTAAAAAAAGTAGAAGACTGCTAACACCTGTAAGAAGTTCAATAGCCGGATAGCGAAAAGAGATTCTATTTTTACAAAATCTGCATTTACCTTTAAGCAAAAGAAAACTTATAATTGGAATATTATCATAGAATCGTATAAATTGGTTGCAATTTGGGCATGCTGAACCCGGAAAAACAATAGATTTGCCGGCAGGTATTCTGTATATGCAGACATTTAAAAAACTTCCTATACATAAGCCTATGGCAAAAACAATTCCGTATGTCAGGTAAATTAACATTATAAAATTTTCCTTTTAGTTTGTGGTAAGTGTTCACAATACCTCATCTTCGCATAAACAGCTTGTCATATAATAGGATAACTACTATATGATAAGTTGTTTATGTGAATATAAGGCACCTGTGAACGGTTACAGTTTGTGGGAACTTCATTTTTAAATTTTAATTTTCAAATATAAAAAATCTAAACAGTCTAATAAAAAATAAACGGAATTTTTAAAAAAAGCAAGAGTGATGTTGTAAAAATTAAAATCTGTGTTATGTTCTAAACTTTTGTGTCGTAAAGTTCACTTTAATTATGGGTTTCATTAAATTATACTATCGTTAAATATTGCGGTAATTTGATATAGGAGTGATAATGGCTGGAACAAATAAGGACGATCTGATAAGTATAATTGAGGAAGAAGGAGCACAGTTTAATATTCCGACTGTTCTTCCTTTGATGCCAATTCGTGATATTGTTGTTTTTTCCGATATGTTGCTTCCCCTGTTTGTGGGACGTGATAGTTCAGTAAATGCTGTGGATGCGGCAATTCAAAATGAAAGATTTATTTTTCTGGTTACTCAAAAGGATTCTAATGTAGAAGATCCTAAAGAGGAAGATGTATTTGACATAGGTACTGTATGTCGTGTACTGCGGGTATTAAAATTGCCTGACGGTAGAGTAAAGGTATTACTACAGGGTGTGGGTAAAGGTAAGGTTATAAAGTATGTCAGGAAAAGACCTTTTTATAAGGTTAAAATTGAAATTCTTGTTGATGAACAAGTTGAAATAACAGGTCTGGAAGTAGAAGCTCTTATGCGGAATGTAAGGGAGCATAGTGAGAAAATTATGGCTTTTCGTGGTGAGTTATCCGGTGAAATCGGTGCCGTTCTGGAAAGTATAGGATCCCCCGGCAAACTTGCTGATCTTGTAGCTTCAAATCTTAGATTGAAACACGAGGAAGCCCAGGAACTTCTTGAAATGATAAATCCCGTAACTCGTCTTGGTAAAATTAATGATCTTTTGGTTAGGGAAGTTGCTATTACAAAGGTGCAGGCAAGAATTCAAACAGATGTTACTGATGAAATAACAAAAAATCAACGTGATTATTTTTTAAGGGAACAAGTTAGAGCTATTCATAAAGAGTTAGGTGACGGGGATGATAAAGCTGTTGAATTAAAAGAGTATGACGAAAAAATTAAAAAGGCAAAAATGCCTAAAGATCCGGAAAAAGAAGCTCGAAAACAGCTAAAACGTTTTGATCAGATGCATGCAGATTCATCTGAAGCCTCTCTTATCAGAACATATCTTGATTGGTTGGTTGAAATGCCCTGGAGCAATTCAAGCAAGGATGTAATTAATATTGTAAAAGCAAAAACTGTACTTGATAATGGGCATTTTGGACTTGCAAAGGTAAAAGATAGAATACTCGAGTATCTAAGTGTTCGGAAGCTAAATCCTTCCATGAAAGGTCCCATTCTTTGTTTTACAGGACCTCCCGGGGTTGGTAAAACCTCACTTGGGCGAGCTATTGCAAAGGCTATGAAACGAAAATTTGTACGCATATCTCTTGGTGGAATTCATGATGAAGCCGAAATTCGTGGTCATAGGCGTACATATATAGGTGCACTGCCCGGACGAATTCTTCAAGGGTTAAAACAGTGTGGAACAAATAATCCTGTATTTATGCTCGATGAAATTGATAAATTAGGTAACGATTATCGAGGAGATCCATCTTCGGCTCTTCTTGAAGCTCTTGATCCTGAGCAAAATTCAGAATTTAGTGATCACTTTCTTAATATGCCTTTTGATTTGTCAAAGGTAATGTTTATATTAACTGCAAATATAACAGATACTATTCCTTCGGCATTGTATGACCGAATGGAAGTTATTACAATATCTGGTTATACATCGGAAGAGAAAGAGAAAATTGCTATTAAATATTTACTGCCTCGTCAATTAAAAGATAATGGTCTTGCAAAAAAACCTGTAAAAATAAGTGATGGTGCGATAAAACAAATAATAGATGTATATACTGCAGAAGCAGGGTTAAGAAATCTTGAACGTGAATTTGGAAAGATTTGCCGAAAAATTGCCAGAAAAATTGCTGAGGGGCAAAAAGGACCTTTTACTGTTACAAAAAGTGGAATATCTAAATATCTTGGACCGCCGAGATATTTACCGGAAATGGATCAGGAAAACAGTCAGATTGGACTTTCCACCGGACTTGCATGGACCCAAACCGGAGGAGAAGCTTTATATGTTGAAGTGGCTTTATTGCCGGGTAAGGGGGAATTAATTATTACAGGGCAGTTAGGCGAAATTATGCAGGAATCCGTTCGGGCAGCTGTGAGTTATGCCCGTGCAAATGTGGATATGTCAGATCTTGATGATAATTTTTTTGAAACAATGGATGTTCATATTCATGTTCCGGCAGGGGCTATCCCGAAAGATGGTCCTTCTGCAGGTATTGCAATAGCAACAGCTTTGATATCTGCAATTACTGAAAGACCGGTTAATAAAGATATTGCCATGACAGGTGAAATTACTTTGCGGGGTAGGGTGCTTCCCATAGGAGGCTTAAAGGAAAAAGCATTGGGTGCCTTGCGTGCCGGCATTAAAACAATTATTATACCTGAAAAAAACCGAAAGGATCTTCCTGAAATTCCGGCAAATGTAAATAGAAAAATTACATTTATTCCGGTACAAAATGTTGAGGTAAAGGCAAAGGCAAAAGCAAAAACGAAGAGCAAGGGATAAGGGCAAGGCAGAAACTACAGTTGAAGCTGGAGTAAAATTAATAACATAGGAAAAGAAAAAATCATTAAAAGAAAAAATCATTAAATGAAAATTCTTGCAGTTGATACAGCTTCTTACAGTTGTAGTACAGCTATTGTTGAAAATGAAAAACTGATTGCTGAAATAACGATTGTAAACGGTCAGACTCACTCTAAACACCTTCTTGGTATGATAAAGTATGTTCTTGAGATAGGTAATGTGAAGTTAGAAGAGTTAGATGGTTTTGCAGTCAATAAGGGACCTGGAAGTTTTACAGGTCTTCGTATTGGTTTAAGTACAATACAAGGTCTTTCAGTAGCACTTGGAAAACCTGTGGTTGGTGTTTCAGGTTTAGATGTACTTGCAAGTGAGGTAGCATGGATCAATATAGATACAGTTTGTGCCATGCTTGATGCAGGAAGGGGGGAAGTTTATTCTGTAGTTTATCATTATAAAAATGCCTTATTGCAAATAAAGGAAGATGAAAAAGCTGCGTCTCCATCTGATATTATAGCCCCAATAAAAACATCCTTTGAAAAACAAGATAAAACGCAATCCCAAGCATATAATGAAAATCAGGTTTTATTTGTAGGTTCAGGTTCAGTAGTTTACAAGGAGTTGATTCAAGAAGAGATGAACACCAGAGTACTGTTTGCACCTGAAAACAGTAATATAATTAAAGCACAGGTTATAGCCTCGTTAGCACAGCCAATGTTTAAATCGAAAGAGGCTGGTAATTTTTTATTTGTACCAAGTTATATCAGACGATCAGATGCTGAGATAAATTATAAGTAGTGCATAAACGAGAGTGCTATGGATACATAGGTTTTTATATAGCCACCATGGCTGATAGTACGCCATAACAAAAAATGAAAGTTTTTATAGTGTAGCTTTTCTATGAACTTTCATATAAATTTGCCATTGCGAATGATACGCCATAACAAAAAGATGAAAGTCTTTATAATATAGCTTTTCTATTGATTCTTATATAAAAATTTGTGAGTTATCATTGACAATGTAAAAAATCTCTGATAGCGTTCGCTAAAGCTACTTGGTATATTGTTAGCCAATAGTAGTAAAAGTTAAAATAATTAGTGGTAAAGGGTAAAGCAATTTGTAATCGTTTACGAATAAGAAATGTGATTTTTTGGTAATCTTACAGCAATTTAAACTATAAAAAAACATGAGTGGTATCTATGAATGAATTTTCCTGGTCTGATCATCCGAGTCAAACAGCTTTTCCGATAGCTCGTCCCGGCTATTTTATAATTTTTGTATCTGCATTTGTTACAACAATATTTGCTTTGTGTGATATGGAACTTATTGCAATAGTTGCTTTATTAATAACTCTTTTTATATGTGCATTTTTCCGTGATCCAGATAGGGCTGTTCCGGTTGAAGAGAATGCTGTTGTCTCTCCGGCAGATGGGAAAATTATTAAAGCAGATATTGTTGAAGATACTTCCTACTTAAATGGACAGTGTTTAAAAATCAGTATTTTTATGTCTGTTTTTAATGTGCATGTAAATCGTGTACCACATGAGGGAGTTGTAAAAAAAGTTATATACTTTCCCGGTAAATTTTTTAATGCAAGTTTTGATAAAGCCTCAACAGAAAATGAACGTAATGCAATTATTGTTGAAACAAAGGGTGGTCAACAATATGCTTTTGTACAAATCGCAGGACTTATTGCCCGTAGGATAATTTCCAGACTTCAAATAAATGATACTATTGTTAGAGGCCGTCGTTTTGGGATGATTTGTTTTGGTTCCAGATTAGATGTTTATCTTCCGGTTGGTACAAAATTAAATGTATCTATGGGGGATAAAGTTAGTGCTGGTACAACAATATTAGGATATCTATCAGAAGTAAAGCAGGCAGAAGTAAATTTGGCAGGAGCAAATCTGGCATGAGTAAAACAGGCAAATTTCAAAAAGAAAAATTAAAGAAAGGTATTTATATTCTTCCAAATTTTTTTACCTCAATGAATCTTTTTTGTGGTTTTTTTTCAATAATTGCCTCAATAGATAACGATTTTGTTAAAGCATCTTATGCAATTCTTATAGCAGTTATATTTGATTCCATTGATGGAAAGGTTGCTCGTGTTACCAATACTGCAAGTAAGTTTGGAATTGAGTATGATTCTCTTGCTGATCTTATTTCCTTTGGATTAGCTTCAGGGTTAATGATTTATCTTTGGGCACTTAAGCCTATGGAATTGGGACGATTAGGTTGGCTTGCAGGTTTTATGTTTGTAATATGTGGAGCGTTAAGACTTGCACGATTTAATACGTGTGCTGAAGAAACACCAAATGCGTTTTTTATAGGACTTCCCATACCGGCTGCAGCTGCAATGACTGCAACAACCGTGCTTTTTTTTGATAGATTTAATATAGATCCTAAACCTAATGCCTTTATTATGATGATAATGCTTTATTGTCTTGCATTTTTTATGGTAAGCACCATAAAATTTAATAGTTTTAAAAAAGCAGCATTATTTAATAGAATGAAACTTAATGTATTTGTCGGAATAATAGTAATTTTTATTTTTATTGTGGCAAGTCCTTCCACAGTTCTTTTTGTAATGATGCTTTTGTATATTTTGTCAGGACCTGTGGGAATAGTCTGGCGCTTAAAACAAAATAAAGATAAAAATACGGAATAGATATTGTTTATAAATTAATTTACAGGAGTAGAAAATTTGGATCGATTACCAATTACAAGTGAGGGGTTCAAGGTTCTGAAAGAAGAACTTGTACAATTGAAAACTGTTGAAAGGCCTGAAAATATCAAGGCAATTGAAGTTGCAAGGGCACATGGTGACTTATCTGAAAATGCAGAGTTTGATGCTGCTAAGGAGAGGCAGAGTTTTTTGGAGGGCAGGATAAATGATCTTGAGTTTAAGATTGCAAATGCTGACGTAATTGAACCGGGAACTCTTCCAAAAGATAGAGCAAGGTTTGCATCTACCGTGTTGTTAGAAAATATTGATACAGGCGAAGAGGTAAAATATCAGCTTGTTGGGCAGGAAGAATCAGATATTGATAAAGGGCGTATTTCAGTTTTCTCTCCTCTTGGTAAGGTAATAATTGGAAAAAAACCAGGTGATGAAGTTATATTACAGGCACCGGGTGGAAAACGAAGCTATGAACTTATAGAAATTATGTAATTATTTTCTGTGTAAAATACTGAAGTTTATAAATGGTAATTAATTTATATGAAAGTCCATAGAAACGCTATATTATAAAGACTTTCATTTTTCGTTGTGGCGTATTATCAGCCATGGACAAGTTATTAAAATAGCTGATTATAATGGCTGACGTTTATTTTGCTCAGCAGAGAAGGTGGAGATTTTATTATGGCCAGAGTTACTATTGAAGATTGTTTACGGAAAATTCCTAATCGTTTTATGTTAGTTCATATGGCAGCAAGACGTGTAAGACAAATTCGTGATGGTTCTGAATATTTAGTTAAATCATCAAAAAATGAAGATGTTGTAATGGCATTAAGAGAGATTGCCGCAGGTCAAGTATCAGTAAAATCAGACGAGTAAAGGGTGAAATCGCTGAAAAATTATGGTAAGCGTTCACAAGTACCTCATCTTCACATAAACAGCTTGTCATATATAGGACAACTATTATATGCCAAGCTGTTTATGCGAATATAAGGCACTTGTGAACGCTTACAAATGTGAGATTGAAAAGAGGGCGGACAATCCACAGTCGCACTGATTAACATGTATGTTGATCTTCCTCATCAATACAAGGGAACTCATATGAGCAGATTTGTGGAGATGTTGCATGTTTTTAAATCTGGGTTTTCCTTGAGGTTAAGCACTTTTTCTACCATTCTTGAAAATATGAAAAAAAGTTTAGATGCCGAATCTTCTCATATTGAAATATCATTTCCTTATTTTGTAGAAAAAAAAGCTCCTGTAAGTATGTCCTTAGGACTTATGGACTATACATGTACAATTTCCAGTAGTAGTAATTCTGATGGTGTTGTGGATCTTGTCTTAAATCTGGAAATACCTATAACTTCTGTTTGTCCATGTTCCCGTGAAATCAGTGATAATGGTGCTCATAATCAGAGAGGAATTGTTTCACTGAGCGTTCGGGGTAGGAAATTTGTCTGGATAGAAGATATGATAGATATGGTAGAAGATGCAGCTTCATGCGAGGTTTATTCAGTACTTAAAAGAGTAGATGAAAAGTATGTTACCGAGAAAGGGTATAACAACCCTAAATTCGTTGAAGATATTGTTCGTGATGTTGCCAAAAAATTAAGAGAAGATGATAATATAATATGGTTTTCTGTTAGTGCTGAAAATTTTGAGTCGATACATAACCACAGTGCATATGCATATATTGAGAGTAAGTAGGGACGTTTAGATAAGCAAGTAGATAGATTTAGATTAGGGCTCACAAAAACATAACTTGTACTTCTTAAACGCTGATATGTCTAATTATATTACGTTGTGAAAGCTCAAAATACGATAGTATTCCTACGCTTTCATAACATAACCCAATCAGACATCTCAACACCCAAGAAATACAATTTATTTTTTTGTGAACCCTTAGTTCGCCTACTATTCTAAAAATGCTAATTTTTTAGATTCTTTATCTTTCAAAGTCCTCAAGCCGAATATCTCAAATTTAATGGGCTATACAAAAACCTTATCCGAATGAATATATTGAGTATTTTGAAGATTAAAGTTTGTGTAAGCGTTTACAATACCTCATTTTCGCATAAACAGCTTATCATATATAGGACAACTATTATATGACAAGCTGTTTATGCGAATAGAAGAACTTGTGAATGCTTACAAATGTGAGATTACTGAAAAATCACACTTCTTGTTCGTGAACGGTTACAAATTTGTTTCCAACACAGAAATTGGGAAAATTGTTGTGTTGCAATCATCAGTGGAGAAATATATGCGATTACTTAAAAAAAAATCTTTTAGAGTGACTATATCATTTTACGTCATAAGTTTATTTACTATCAGTAGTTTAATAATTATTGGATGTACCTACTATTATAATACTAAAGCTATGTTAAGAGTAGCTGATAATCTTATCACACAAATGACTAACACGATTATTGAAAAAACTGTTAATTATTTATCTCCAGCTTCTGATATTGCCATAATGAGCTCTCGTTTTGTTAATAAAGGGGTTATTTCAATGGACAATAAAGAAAAGCTCGAATTGTTTGCTATAGAAGCACTCAAAATATATCCACAACTGGCAATGTTTAATATTGGCGATGAACATGGAAATTTTCTTATGCCAAAGAAGATGCCTGATGGAACAATCAGCACCAAAATAATTAGCAGATCCCCTGACAATGCCAGTGTTACCTGGAAGTATCGTAATTTATCAGATGAAGTTATTCGTATAGAAGCAGGGGATAAAGTAGTATATGATCCGAGGGCTCGCCCTTGGTATAAAGGTGCTAAACAATTAGGGGAAATATATTGGAGTGATATTTCTATTTTCTTTACGGATAAAAAACTGGGAATTACAGCAGCTTACCCTGTAAGGGACAATAATCAAATATTAACGGGTGTCTTTGGGTTAGATATTGAGTTAGGGGAACTCTCAAAATTTATGAAAAAATTATCCGATGCAAGTTAGAATGATTGTATAAAAAAAGCTTTTAATCAGTTTGAGGAAACAAAGAAAAAAAAGTTTGTATTTGATTTTCAGCAAAATGAATATATTGCTTCCTACGTCCCTTTCCCTGATTCTTTTGGCAAAGACTGGACTATCGGTATCATAATTCCAATGAAAGTAATTATGAAAGATATTAATAAAGATTATAAAATTATTTTGATGTTCTCTTTGATTCTTTTAGTAGTTGGAATATTACTTATTTTTGATTTTGCAAGAAAAATTTCAAAACCTATTGTATCGCTTACAAAGAAAATTGGTCAATTAAAGTGTTTAACATTTGAAAGTCAAATTACAATTTTTACTTCAATTAAAGAGGTTCAGGTATTGACAGCAACTTTTAATGATATGGTAGTGAAACTACATACGGCCGCACAAAAGCAGAAGCAAGCTGAAGCTGTTGAAGTTGCCGCTCAGGCCAGAAGAGAATTTTTAGATAACTCAGGGCAAGGATTTCTTTCGTTTGGTCATAACCTTTTGACCGGCAATGAATACAGTCGGGAATGCGAAAGTATATTCGGTTTGCCTATAGCCGGAGAACCCATCACTACTCTTTTATGTCCTACTGATGCGGTAAGTAAAGCGAATCTTGAGAAAAACTTTATCAACATTCTTTCAGAAAAAGATGATTATAAACAGGAACTTTATCTGTCCTTGCTTAAAAAAGAATATCATGTGAAAGACAAATTTATTGAGGCAGAGTACAAGATTATAGCCAAAAGTAAAATGATGCTGATACTGACAGACGTAACACGACAAAAAAAATTGGAAAATACAGTGCAGAACGAGCGTAACCGCCTTAGATTTGTGGTATCAGCTATTCGGGAATCAAACTATTTTTTTGAAATTCTTAATGCCTTTGAAAAGTTTTATAAGCATGACTTTCCGAAACTTTCAGTTGCGGAAAATGATCAGGTAAAAATCATGGCTGAATTGTATCGTAATATACATACCTTTAAAGGGCTTTTTGCACAGCAAGGTTTTCCTAATATTCCTAATGCATTACACAAAATGGAAGACCATTTATCGAAAATACGTCAAAATAAAACAGGGGTTACATGTGAGCTTTCGGATCTCATGGAAACATACGGATGCATGGTGGCACTTAACAAAGATCTGGTTATTATCGAAGAAATGCTCGGAAAAGAATTTTTACGGAAAAAAGAACGGCGTAATGACGTTGTTGTTTCCAGAGAGCAGGCAAAAAAAATTGAGGTCATGGCACAAAGACTAATTGAACTTGGACCTAGCATTATTGACGAAGAAACCCGTGGTCTTTTACGCGAGACAGAAAAAATTTTGCAAGCCAATCTTAAGGATTTGATTGGCTTTTATCTCAATAATGCAATCAAGCTGGCTAATCGCCTTAAAAAAGACATCGGCCATTTCGGAGTCGAGGGCGATGATGTTTTTGTGGATACAGCAACTTATTCACCTTTTATCAGGACTCTTGTACATGTATTCAGGAACGCGGTCGATCATGGAATTGAAACATCCGAGGAACGCGAAGAACTCGGCAAAGAGGAGGATGCTCTATTGATTTGCTCGGTTAAAAAAAATATTGATAAACAAACCGGAGACCAAATTATAATTTCGATATCAGACAACGGCCGTGGGCTTGATACCGCAAGAATCCGAAATAAGGCGGTGGAGCGTGGCATTTTAACAAAAGAAGATGCCCATGGTCTTCCAGACAGCGAAATCCATCATATCATCTTTAACGAAAATTTCAGCACAAGTGAAACCGTGACGGAACTCTCTGGAAGGGGTGTTGGGCTTGACTCGGTAAGAACTGAACTTTCTAAGTTAGGTGGTAAGATTGAAATTAAAACAGAGTTGAAAAGAGGTACTACTTTTAGATTTATTATTCCGATAAAAAAGTGAGGGGCACTAAAGAGAGACTCCTGTAAAATAAAGGTATAAATAATGGTAGCGTTAAATGTTATGGTGGTTGATGATTCAGATATTTCTATTAAAATGCTTGCAGAAATAATTGAAAATATAGGACATAAGGTTGTAGGAACAGCGAAAAATGGGCACGATGCATTGACAATGTATAAGCGATTAAATCCAGATATCGTGACTATGGATATTACAATGCCAGTGATGGATGGAATTGAGGCTGTAAAGAAAATAAAAGAAAATTTTAATGACGCATTTATAATGATGGTTACTTCTCATGGGCAGGAGGAGATGGTTATGTCTGCCATTAAATATGGTGCCGTAGGCTTTTAAAAAAGAAAATATTGAGGCACAAATTAATATTATAATGAAAAAAATACTATCTTGTTAGTTATAACTTTTAAAAAAAACAGACATCTTGTTTTATAGTAACTGGGTATTTGCTTGCCTCTGGTAGCCATAACATATATACTCATCATTTTTCGTAAACGCTTACAAAATGTAAATTCACTTGATAATCTCACTGTTTGTTCGTGAACGTTTATAATTTTGAAAATTTTTAGGAAATAAATACATTTGCAATTGTGATACAAGCATGCCCGTTAGCATAAAAAAACATCCTGCAAGTCCTCTTAATGAGAGAACTTCGTTTAAAATAATCCATCCTCCGACAGCAGCAATTACAGATTCTAAACTCAATAATATTGCCGCATGGGCAGGATGTGCATCTTTTTGTGCAACGACCTGAAGAGTATATGCAATTCCAACGGAACAAATTCCGCCATATAAAATTGGTATTAAAGCACCATTTATACTTGAAATTGTTATTGTTTCAAAACAAAAAGCTACTATAAAACTGAGTATTGAACATGTAATAAACTGCATAAACGAAAGAAACACAGGATTTATTATTTTTGATAATTTAAAAATTATCAATACATGTCCTGCCCAAAAAAAAGTTCCCATAACTTCAAGAAAATCTCCATAAGCTATGGTAAAATCATCAGTAATACATAGAAGATAAAGTCCAACTGCCGCAAGCAGTGATCCTACCCATGTTCCAATACCTGGTTTTTGCCCAATAAAAATACCCATTATAGGAACAAAAATAACATAAAGACCCGTTAATGTGCCAAGGGCGAAACGAATAGCATTATATGTAAACGGCCCAATATATTCCATTCCAATACGTTGTGCCACGAAAGTAGCACCCCAGATTGTTGCCGTAATAATAAGTAAAATATCGGATTTTATTGTTTTTATTTTCATGGTTTTATTGGTTTTTCACCTTTTAAATCTTCTAATAACAAAAACAAGAGCGTGCGAATATTATTTGGAAGCTTCTTCAAATCTTTATTAACTTTATTTTTAATCTAATCATTACCTGATAACTTATGTGCTTACATTATCACCTTATGCAGCAATATTCAAGGGGTTTATCTGGGAACCTTATTTCGCATAAACAGCTTGGCATATAATAGTTGTTCTATACATGACAAGCTGTTTATGCGAAGATGAGGTGCTTGTGAACACTTACCACGAAAGATAAAGATGGCTTGATTATAATTCAAATTATGCTC